>CAVKIR010000336.1:0-2013 GCA_963656395.1 Prevotella sp. CAG:279 | reverse complement strand
CCGATTCTCATGGATTTTGCATTCGTAACTGGTCAGGTACTGAACAGTTACGAAGAGAGCGGCCGGACGGGAAAGAGGGCCGCAGGGGATAGGGAGAGATACAAGATGGGACAGATGCTGGAACGAATCGAAGAGTACTGGACGAACCGGGCAGAAGGGTACTCACAGGTCAATCAGGAGGAGCTGGCGACGGAGCAGAAGAACCGGTGGCTGCGGGCACTGGAGGCAGAATTTCCGCACCGGGATCCGAAGGATATCCGGGTGCTGGATATCGGCACGGGTCCCGGCTTTTTCGCCATCATTCTGGCGAAGGCAGGCTATCAGGTGACGGCTGTGGATTATACCGAGGAGATGCTCTGTAAGGCCAAACAAAATGCAGGACGCTTCGCTGACCGGATCCGTTGGATGCGCATGGATGCGCAGAAGCTGGAGCTTCCGGACGATCAGTTCGATGTGGCTGTCTCCCGGAACCTGACCTGGAATCTCGAGAATCCGGATGAGGCCTATAAGGAATGGAAGCGGGTTCTGAAGCCCGGCGGACAGCTTCTGAACTTTGATGCGAACTGGTACGGGCACCTCTTTGACGAGGAAAAGCGCCGGGAATACGAAGCAGACCGAAAGCATGTGGAAGAGCAGGCTATGGAGGATCATTACATCGGCACGGACATCGACGAGATGGAAGAAATTGCCAGAAATGTACCCTTAAGTCCGGTGGCGCGTCCGGCCTGGGATATGAAGGTTCTGAAGAACCTAGGCTTTCGGAGCGTCTGTTCCGATGAGAATGTATGGCGCAGAGTCTGGAGCGATACGGAGAAAGTAAATTATGCATCGACACCGATGTTTCTGATTAAGGCGGTAAAATAAATGGATATAAAGGAAGAGATTTCTTCCTACTGGACCGGGCGGAGTACAGACTTCGCCCGTCTTCGTGAGGAAGAGCTAAAAAGTGAAATGGCAGCGCTGTGGCTGCGGGAGCTGCGTGCACGGCTGCCGGAAGGAAAGACTTTGCGGATTCTCGACGTGGGAACCGGCTGCGGCTTCTTCACCGTGCTGCTCTCGGCGCTGGGGCATTCGGTTATTGGTATCGACCTGACCCCGGCCATGATCGAAAAAGCGAAGCAGATTGCCGCAGAACATGACGTAGAAGCTGACTTTCGGGTGATGGATGCCGAGAAGCTTACATTCCCGGATGCTGCCTTCGATGTCGTGGTCTCCCGGAATCTGACCTGGACCCTGCCCCATCCGGCGCAGGCCTACAGCGAATGGCTGCGGGTATTAAAGAACGGCGGCGTCCTTCTGAATTTCGACGGGGACTACGGTAAGGAGGAATTCACCGAAGAAATGGAGAGCCTGCCTGCAGACCATGCCCATCGGCGGCTGAGCTGCGGCCAGCTGAAGGAATGCGATAAGATCAAGAATCAGCTTTCCATCAGCGCCGTGCGCCGTCCGGCCTGGGACGAGCAGGTGCTGAAAAGCCTGGGCTGCAGCGAGGTGAAGGTGGACCGTGCGGTCTATCGGCGTATCTACAGCCGGGAGGATGATCCCTTTTATAATCCCACTCCGATTTTCGGCCTGGAAGCGAAAAAGCCGGAGTGTTAGAAGGTGCCGGGAGGGCAGTTGTCGGTTGACGATAACTGCCCTTTGGTGTATCATGAAAAGTGGCAGACGGGGGAGGAACAGAGGCATGGCAATCGGAAGTTATGACCGGGAGGAGCTGAATGCTCTTCTGGAGGAGCGACAGCTTCGGAAGCTGCGTGAGACGATGTCGGAGATGAACGAGGTCGATATCGCGGAGTTTATCGAGGAGCTGGAGGATGAGAAGAAGGTTCTTGTATACCGGATGCTGCCCAAGGAGCTGGCAGCAGACGTATTTTCGTTCCTGGAGGTAGATGTTCAGGAGCATATTATCAACAGTATTACCGATTACGAGCTGAGCAAGATCGTAGAGGATCTGTATGTCGACGATGCGGTAGACATGCTGGAGGAATTGCCTGCTATCGTGGTCAAGCGTGT
>CAVKIR010000335.1:0-2053 GCA_963656395.1 Prevotella sp. CAG:279 | reverse complement strand
CATAGAGAGCCGTCTTCATACGGCCTTCGATCTTGAAGCTGTCGATGCCGGCCTCCAAAAGCTCCGGGATATGCTCGATCATGCAGAGATCCTTGGAATTGAAGATATAGGTGCCCCGCTCATTTTCATAGACCGGCAGATATTCGCCGGGACGGCTCTCCTCCATCACCGCATACTTCCAGCGGCAGGGATGCGTACAGGCGCCCTGATTGGCGTCGCGTCCGGTAAAATAATTACTCAGAAGGCAGCGGCCCGAATAGGAGATACACATGGCTCCGTGTATAAAGGTCTCAATCTCCAGAGCGTCCGGAATATGCGCCCGCAGCTCCCGCAGCTCCTCCATCGAAAGCTCTCTGGCGGAAACTACACGCTTCGCTCCCTGCTGCTGCCAGAACTGATAGGTCAGGTAGTTCGTGTTATTGGCCTGGGTGCTGATGTGGCGCTCGATCTCCGGGCAAATCTCCTTGGCCAGCAGAAAGACGCCCGGATCCGCGATGATCAATGCATCCGGCTTAATCTCTTTTAATTCCTCAAAATAAGTCCGTACCCCTTCCAGATCCCGGTTATGAGCCAGAATGTTCGCGGTCACATAGACCTTCACACCATGCGCATGGGCGAAGGCGATACCCTCGATCATATCCTCCCTGGAAAAGTTCTTGGCCTTGGCCCGAAGCCCGAAGGCCTCACCGCCGATATAGACCGCATCTGCACCGAAGACCACAGCGGTCTTCAGGACCTCCAGACTGCTGGCCGGAATCAGAAGCTCCGGTTTTTTCTCTCTATTCATAGCTGCTCCTTTTTTACACTCAACGTCATACCATCCCCCACCGGAAGCACCGATGTGGTGAACGCCGGGTGGTGGGTCAGGGTATAGAGGTATTCCCGCATGCGGCTGTGGATGGTTCGATCCCGGCGTTCCACCGCGAACCGGGATTCGATGATATCACCGTCCTGCAGCACGTTGTCAGAAAGCAGGATACCGCCCGGAGCCAGAAGGCGAAGGATATCCGGAAGAAAGTGAATATACTGTCCCTTGGCCGCGTCCATGAAGATAAAATCATAGGTTCCGGTAAGCTCCTTTAAGATATCCGCCGCATCACCCTCCAGAAGAGTAATCTGATCCTCACGGCCGGCTCGCCGAAAATTCTCTCTCGCTATAGGGATTCGTTTCTCGTATTTCTCAATGGTGGTGATGTGCGTATCCGCCGGGCTGTATTGTGCCATCAAAAGCGCAGAAAAGCCTACGGCCGTTCCTACCTCCAGGATCGACTTTGGCTTCGCCGCTGCCAGCAGAGTTCTCAGAAAGCTCTGTGTCTCCCTTCGTATGATCGGCACATAGGTCTCCAATGCCTCTTTCTCTATGCGATTCAAAAGCTCTGTATTGCCCATATCAAGGGAATTGATATAGGCCTTGGTTCTCTCTCCTCTTATCACTTACGATTCTTCCTCTTGTCCCCACTCAAAGTCAATCTCTTCACCGGACAGCACCGCCATCAGCTGACGGGGCTTCATGGCTGTGGACAGGGTATAGGTGCCGGGCTGCATGGTCTTGGAATACTTCGAGCAGAGGATCTGGATATAAAAAAGCTTCCAGTCCTCCACCAGTCCCTTCTTTTCCAGAAGTTTTGCAATCTCTGTCTTCGAAGCGCCATTCGGTACCGTCACGGAAATCGTTCTTCCGGGCATCGGATCCACGGCTTCCTCCTGGAACACAGAGTGTCCGTAGGAAAATGCCATGGTTCCCAGCCGAAAAATACCCAATGCAACCACTGCGATAATTACGATTTTCAGAGTAATCGATAGTACGGTCAAAGCTGCTCTCTTTGTATTCATTCCCATTCCTTTCGGTACTGAACAGTTACATCGTTATCCTTAGACTTCCATAATGATCGGCAAAATCATGGGACTCCGCTTGGTCTTCTTCCAGATCAGGTCATTCAAGGCATCCTTGGTCACATTCTTCAGCTTGCCCCAGTCGGAGATGCCCTTATCGAGGCAATCGTTCACGGCATCATTTACCACATGGCGCGCCTCTTCCATCAGATCCTCGGAC
>CAVKIR010000334.1:0-2061 GCA_963656395.1 Prevotella sp. CAG:279 | reverse complement strand
CAGCTGCTCGTAGCGGGGGATCGTGATGTTCTTCAGCGCGTTGGCGCGCTTCTGAGCCTTCTTGATGTTCGCAGCCAGCTGGTAGGCGGAATTCTCGACCGCAGACAGCTTGATGGTCAGATCCTTTACCTTCTCGAAGGAGACTCTGGCGATATCCAGAGATTCTCTGGTGCTGTAAAAGGCATAGGACGGGGTACGGGTAGCTGCATCATAGCGAACCAGGGGAATCTCGGTGCCCATGATGCTTCGGGTCTTCACTTCCACGGTATCCTCGATGGGAACATTGCGGGCCACATCGGCCACCGTATTGATACCCATCTCCATATTGACCTTCTGCAGAGCCGCATAAGCCGTGGTGAAGGTCGTGCGGATCTCGGCCTGGATATCCTTGGCCTGATCCACCAGACCCATCAACTCACGAATCAGAATGTTCCGCTTTTTATCCATCAGCTCATAGCCCTGCTTTGCCAACTTCAGGGAGTTCTTTGCACGTATGAGGTTGCCTTTTGTAGGAACTGCATTGTTGTCCATACAGCTTCCTCCTTCTTAAAAACTCGTATCTAGTAACGATAACTACTCACATTCTTCTGCCGGCTTATAGTACTTGTCCAGAATCTTCGTATCCACACGATCCAGCTCTTCTCTCGGCAGCATGCCCAGAAGCTCCCAGCCGATGTCCAGGGTCTCCTCGATGGTACGGTTCTCCTCCGGTCCCTGGCCTACAAAGCGGGACTCAAAGGCCTTACCGAACTGCAGGTACTTCTTATCGATGGGAGACAGCTCGTCCTCACCGATGACGGATGCCAGTGCCCTTGCATCTCCCACCTTCGCGTAGGAGGAGAACAGCTGATTCGCCAGATCCTGATGATCCTCACGGGTGTAGCCTGCACCGATACCGTCCTTCATCAGACGGGACAGAGACGGCAGCACACTGATGGGCGGATATACCGCCTGGCCGTGAAGCTCTCGATCCAGTACGATCTGACCCTCGGTGATATAACCGGTCAGGTCGGGAATCGGATGGGTAATATCGTCGTTGGGCATGGTCAGAATCGGAATCTGTGTCACAGAACCGTTGACGCCCTCTACGATGCCGGCACGCTCATAGATGGTAGCCAGCTCACTGTATAAGTAGCCCGGGTAACCCTTTCTGGACGGGATCTCTCCCTTGGAGGAAGAAACCTCACGCATGGCCTCTGCAAAGGAGGTCATATCCGTCAGGATAACCAGGATATGCATGTTGCACTCAAAAGCCAGGTACTCCGCTGCTGTCAGGGCTACACGGGGTGTAATCAGACGCTCCACGACCGGGTCATTTGCCAGATTCATGAACATGGTTACGTGCTCGGAAGCGCCGCTCTCGTCGAAGGCGCGGCGGAAGAAATCTGCCACGTCATGCTTGACGCCCATGGCTGCGAAGACGATACCGAACTGCTCATCGGAATCATCCCCCAGGGAAGCCTGCTTTACCAGCTGGGCTGCCAGCTGATCGTGGGGAAGACCGTTGCCGGAGAAAATCGGCAGCTTCTGTCCGCGAATCAGAGTGGTCAGGCCGTCAATAGCGGAGAATCCGGTACGAATGTAGTTACGCGGATACTCTCTGGTCACCGGATTCAGGGGCTGACCGTTGACATTCCGGTGAATATCGGAGACGATCTCACCCAGTCCGTCGATGGGCTGTCCGATACCATTGAAGGTACGGCCCAGGATCTCCGGGGAAAGGGCAATCTCCATGGGATGGCCGGTCAGCTTGGTATGGGTGTTGCGCAGGGACATGTTGTCAGTGCCGCCGAATACCTGAATGACCGCCTTATCTTTATAGCACTCGATGATACGACCCAGCTCTTTCTTGTTGCCGTCCACCGTGATCTCTACGATCTCCTCGTAGGACGCGTTCTGTACACCTTCCAGGGCAATCAGAGGTCCGTTGATTTCACTTAAGCCTAAATATTCAATTGACATTTCTCTTCCTCCCCTTACGCGTTCTTTTCCAGTACGCGATCGTAGAATTCGTCGATCGCTTTCTTATAATCGTCGAACATCTCCAGATGATCGTTCGGC
>CAVKIR010000333.1:0-2089 GCA_963656395.1 Prevotella sp. CAG:279 | reverse complement strand
TCCGAACCTGAAGTTCATGGTAAAACCCACCAGATATTCCGGCATCCTTTTCGTCACGCAGAATTTGAAGTATCTCATTCGAGGAAACCTCCTTGCACAGAAGCTCTGTCTCGCAGCCAAGATAATCGGCCATTTTCTTCATTGTTTTTGCCGACAGTTTTTCACCTTTTGCGATCTTCGCTATCGTGCGCGAGGATATGCCGAGTTCCGTGGTCAGGTCTGTTTTTCTGATTCCCTTTTTCTGAAGCCGGTCGTATAAACCATCATAAGATATCATTTCACTTCACCTCCTCAGCAGTCTATGCAATGCAGAAATTCCAGGAGCAAAATGTGCCCTTTAATCCCTTCCGAACAGATCCCTCGTATACACCTTCTCCTTCACATCATCCAGGCACTTATCGTAGCGGTTCGCGATGATGGCCTGGCTCTGCTGCTTGAAGGCCTCCAGGTCGTTCACCACCCGGCTTCCGAAGAAGGTCTCCCCATCCTTCAGGGTGGGCTCGTAGATAATCACCGCGGCGCCCTTCGCCTTGATGCGCTTCATGACACCCTGGATGGAGCTCTGGCGGAAATTATCGCTGTTGCTCTTCATCGTCAGACGATACACGCCGACCGTCACAGCTCTCTCCTGCTTCTCATCGTATTCATTTTCCGCGTCATAATCATAATAGCCCGCCAGCTTGAGCACCCGGTCGGCGATAAAATCCTTGCGGGTTCGATTGCTCTCCACGATGGCTTCGATCAGATTCTCCGGAACATCTGCGTAATTCGCCAGCAGCTGCTTCGTATCCTTCGGGAGGCAGTATCCGCCGTAGCCGAAGCTCGGGTTATTATAATGACTTCCGATTCGGGGATCCAGGCATACTCCGTCGATAATCTGCTTCGTATTCAGTCCCTTGCTCTCCGCATAGGTATCGAGCTCATTAAAATAAGCGACGCGCAGAGCCAGATAGGTGTTCGCAAAGAGCTTGACCGCCTCTGCCTCCGTAGAACCCATGATTAGAGTATCGATGTCTTCCTTTATCGCGCCCTCCTGCAGCAGGCCTGCAAATGTCTCAGCCGCTTTCACGAGGCTCGCATCCTTCAGATCCGTTCCGACAATGATGCGGCTCGGATACAGGTTATCATACAGCGCCTTCGACTCGCGAAGAAACTCCGGGCTGAACAGGAGCCTGCTGCATCCCAGCTCCCGGCGAATCCGCTCGGTGTAACCGACCGGAATCGTGGACTTGATAATCATGACCGCATCCGGATTACTTTCTATCACCAGCTTGATGACGGTCTCCACCGCACTTGTATCAAAATGCTGCGTCCTGGAATCATAATTTGTCGGTGCCGCGATGATTACAAAATCCGCCTCGGCATAGGCTGCCTCGGCATCCGTGGTGGCACGAAGATCCAGGCCGCGCTCCGTATGCTCCGCTAAATACTTTTCGATATAGTCATCCTGAATGGGGGAGCGCCAGGCATTGATCTTCTCCACCTTCTCCGGCACGATATCCACCGCTGTCACATGGTTATGCTGTGATAAAAGCACAGCCAGTGACAAGCCTACATATCCGGTTCCTGCAACTGCAATGTTCATATTCTTCTATCCTTTTCACTTGTAATAGTCTGCATACCACTGAGCAAAATTCCGCAAGCCTTCTCGGATCCCGATCTGCGGGCGGAAGCCGTAAACCGCTTCCAGGGCAGCGGAATCCGCGTAGGTCACGGGCACATCTCCCGGCTGCATACCCACCAGCTCCCGGTGTCCTTCAAAATCATAATCTGCCGGCAATACCCCGGCTCTCACCAGTTCTTCCTGTAAGGCAGTGATATAATCCAGCAGATTCTCCGGCTGTCCGCCACCGATATTGTAGACCTTGTACGGCGGAAGCGGCAGGCCGTCCTCCCCGTCTTTCTTCTCCGGTGCACCCTGCATCACACGGTAAATGCCTTCCACGATATCATCTATGTAGGTGAAATCACGGCGCATCTCTCCATAGTTGAAGATCTTGATGGTCTCTCCCTTTACCAGCTTCTCCGTAGCGCCGAAATAGAACATATCCGGGCGCCCGGCCGGACCGTAGACCGTGAAGAAGCGTAA
>CAVKIR010000332.1:0-2101 GCA_963656395.1 Prevotella sp. CAG:279 | reverse complement strand
GGACGCCGGAACCGGATCCCGAGATGGAGCAGAAGCTTCAGGATACGGCAGCCTTTTATGATAATCCCGAAGCCTACATGAAGGCTCTGACGGAGAAGGTCGCAGAATCCAGAAAGAAGTATCAGCATGGCACGGCCTTTGTACCGGAGGATCTCAGGAGCAAATACGGGGATTACTTCACAGTCAAGGGTCAGCAGAAGCTGGGAATTCCCAACTATTATCTGAGAGCCACCGATCCCGGAAGAATCTGGAATGCCCTGGATCCCTATGAGAAGGACACCGAGGGCAATGTTACACCGGAGACCATGGCGAATTACAAGCAGAACGATCTGATCATGAAGCTTGCCTTCAGCCCGAATGCCGAGGATCGTATCGCGGTTATGGCGAAGATGTATCTGAGACTGGGGAAGATATTTGAGGACGGAACGCCTCTGACGGATGTGAACATCCTGAAGGCCTACGAGAAGGATGCCAAGACGAATACGATGACGGCAGCGCGAAATGTCCTGGATGATATGCTGGCCAGTGAGCTTGATCGGGATGCAGACAACGAGCTGGTGAAGTATATGAAAAAATTCAGTATGTCGGATACAGATGCGGCCATTTCCTATGTGGGACAGTACATCATGGGCGCACAGGGCTATCGCGAGGACGGTTCCGCATTCCAGGGAACAGAGGCAGAGCTTGAGAACTTCAAGATGGTTCAGCAGATGACCAAGGAAGGCGTGGCTGAGGACATGGTGGAAAAGGTCGAGGCAGAAAAGCAGCAGAACGGCGGCCATCTCCTGAAAGTTGATCCCGTGATGGAAGAGAAGTTAAAGGATCTGTGCAGAAGAAAGGGACTGAATTTCGATTAAGATCGGATAGGTAAAGGAGAGGCAGAATGCCGAAGGAAGATGTATTACAGCAACAGCAAAAAGTAGAAGAGCAGCATATGCCGGGGCAGGAGCTTCTGGATAACCAGGAGCCGGATGCCCTTCTCCAGGATTTTCTGGCAGATGAGAAGCAGCTGGACTTCGAGCGTAAGCTGCAGGAGCAGAAGGAGTTCCTGGCCACCTCTCAGGATGTGGAGAACCTGCGGGCGCTGAATACCTATATGGCGAACCGCAGCCAGCAGACCTGGGCACAGAATTACGATGAATATGCAGAGCTTGCAGGTCAGCTGAACCAGAAGTTTCAGACCCAGTATCAGTACGAGACGCAGCATTCGAACTGGGCGGAGCTGGAGCAGCAGGCCCGGGATACACTGACCCATGTGATGGAGCGGGATGAAGAGCAGCAGAAGGTGAAGCAGAATACCAGCTTCGCAGGCATCGAAGAGACGGTGGATGCCATCCTGAAGGATCGAAACATCTTTACCGACTCCGGTATGTATCGCGAAATCCGCTCCATCTGCGAGAAGTATAAGGCAGAGAACGGCAGCCTGAAGAAAAGGCTGGCTATTCTGGAAGAGCTGCAGGGGAAGGTTCGCACCTATACGGAGCTTCGCTATAAGAAGGACGGCTACGGCACCAAAAAGGGTGCGCGGCGTATGGGCTGGATGACGAAGCTTCTGGCTATGATCAGCGGCGTGCAGGGCTCTATGCTGCCGGGGATCGCGGATCTGGCCGAGGAGATGAAGGAGAATGCAGAGCGGCGCTCCCGGACCAAGGCAGATCTGGAGCAATATCACCAGGACAAGCTGGATGCCTTCAAGAAGGGCGGAACCAAGATTCCGATGGGACGAACCGCGGATTTTCTGTTATACTATGAGCGGGACAAAAAGGGTCAGGTGACCGAAGAGACCCGGGCAAATTACGAAGAAAATATGAAGATGCTGGATGCCTTCAGCGACGGAGAGTTTACCCGGGAGAACCAGGAGAAACGAATCGGAGCCATCGGAAAGATCTATAAGCGCCTGAAGAAGTTCCAGATAGATGAGAACAGCCTTACGCTGGAGAAGGTAAAGGAGTGCCTGCAGGCCAGAGTGTCGACCGATGGCTTCTCCATCGTCTATAATCTCTTCAACGATTTGGTGACAGACGAGCGGGATCGGTATCTGGAGCGGAATCTGCCGGTGGATGAACGAATTACCTATATGATTGAACAGACCTCCTCTCTG
>CAVKIR010000331.1:0-2103 GCA_963656395.1 Prevotella sp. CAG:279 | reverse complement strand
CGGTATGACTTCGTGTCATACAGATGACATCGCCACCAAAAGGACTGTAAACAAAAATTTACAGTCCTTAATTTTTTGTAAAATACGTACCGTTCGGTTGGAAACAGATTCAAAATATGTTAGGATAGACGGGTACGAAAGAGAGGGGACAATCGAATGAAGAAGATTCTGGGAAAAGTGCTGAACCGGGTTGTCGTATTCGGCCTTCTTCTGGCTGTGCAGCTGGGCTGGTTCCTGCTGACCTTTACGAAGCTTGTTCAATATTCCACAGGCCTGTCCCTGGCTTTGCGGATACTGAGTATCGTGGCAGTGCTGTGGATCATCAATACGGAGGATAATCCGGCCTATAAGATTGCATGGATTATCTTTGTGCTGATTCTGCCGCTTCTAGGCGGGCTTTTCTATGTGGCAGTGGGCCACAAGCGTCCGGCAAAAGGCATGCGGCGGATGCTGGATGCAGAGCAGAGGCGGACAGACAGCGAGCTCCTGCAGGCAGATGAGACACTGGAGAAGCTGCAGCATACGGATCGCAATGCCGGAGGCGACGCCTATTATCTGGCCGAGACCGGCGGTTATCCTGTCTGGGATCATACTTCAGCAACCTATTATCCGATCGGGGAGGAATACTATGCATCCTTCCTGGAAGAATTAAAAAAAGCGGAACATTTCATTTTCATGGAGTTCTTTATCGTAGGCGAGGGCAAGATGTGGAACAGCATTCTGGAGGTGCTGGTGGAAAAAGCCGCAGCCGGTCTGGATGTGCGTTTCATCTATGACGATGTCGGCTGCGTATCCCTGCTTCCGCCCGGCTACAGCCGCATTTTGGAGGAAAAGGGCATCAAAAGCTTTGCCTTTAATCCCTTTATACCGCTCTGGTCGTTAGTGATGAATAACCGGGATCACCGGAAAATTGCCGTCATCGATGGGCATACAGCCTTCAGCGGCGGCGTGAATCTGGCAGATGAGTATATCAATGAGAAGGTGCGCTTCGGCCACTGGAAGGATACGGGCTTTATGCTGAAGGGCGAGGCTGTCTGGAACTATACCGTCATGTTTCTGCGCATGTGGAATGCCCATCGGCATACGGACGAGAACTATGAAGCCTTTCGTCCCCATGTATGGCATAAGGAGGCCTTCGAGGGACAGGGCTTTATCCAGCCCTTCAGTGATTCTCCGCTGGATGATGAGCTTCTGAGTGAAAATGTATACCTGAATATTCTGAATCGTGCCAAAGACTATGTCTATATTTTTACGCCCTATCTGGTGGTAGATCATGAGATGCAGACTGCCCTCTGTCTGGCGGCAAAGCGCGGCGTGGATGTGCGGATCGTAACACCCGGAATTCCGGATAAGAAGACCATCTTTCAGCTGACCCGATCCTATTATCCGGTGCTTTTAAAAGCCGGTGTCCGGATCTATGAGTATACGCCCGGCTTTCTCCATGCCAAATCCTTTGTAAGCGACGACGAGACAGCTGTAGTGGGTACCATCAATATGGATTACCGGAGCCTCTATCTCCACTTTGAGTGCGGAACGCTGTTCTTTGGGAATCCTCTGGTACTTGATGTGAAGCGGGACAGTCTCGATACGATGGAAAAGGGGCGGGAGGTTACCTTAGATGACACCCGTCACGGTTTCTTCGGGCACCTGTTCTGCGCGGTTCTTCGGGTATTTTCACCGCTTTTGTAGCCAAGAAAGGGGCTTTATAACTGATGAATATCTTATTTTTTCTGAAACCGAAGGCAGAGGTATCCTACCTCTATGAGGACTATTCCATGCGGCAGGGTCTGGAAAAGCTGGAACGCTGCGGCTATACGGCCATCCCGGTCATTAACCGGCAGGGCGAGTATGTAGGAACCATCACGGAAGGCGATTTTCTCTGGTCTTTGAAGCATATTTTTTCACTGGATCTGAAGCAGGCGGAGGAGGTGCCTCTGGCGAATATAAAGCGCCTCGTGCGCTTCGAACCCATTTCTGTCAATTCCAATATGGAGGATCTGGTATCGAAGGCCATGAATCAGAACTTCGTGCCGGTCATCGATGACAAGGGAATCTTTATCGGCATTGTGACGCGTAAAGATATCATTGAGTTCTGTTATAAGG
>CAVKIR010000330.1:0-2108 GCA_963656395.1 Prevotella sp. CAG:279 | reverse complement strand
GGTGAAGGTAAATGGAGAGGTGGAGGAGCGCAGAGGCCGCAAGCTCCACAAGGGTGACGTGTTTACCTATCAGGGACAGGATTATAAAATCGTATGATCATCGAATCCATGAAACTGAAAAACTTCCGGAATTACCGGGAGTTAAACCTTCAGTTTGATGCCAACACGAATATTTTCTACGGCGATAACGCCCAGGGAAAAACCAATATTCTGGAAGCTGTCTATCTGAGCGGCACCACGAAGTCCCATAAGGGCAGCCGGGATCGGGATATGATTTATTTCGGTGAAGAGGAAGGGCATCTTCGAACCTTTGTAAAGAAGCGTTCGATCGAATATCAGGTCGATATCCATCTGAAGAAGAATAAGACCAAGGGCATCGCCATCAATGGGGTGCCGATAAGGAAGGCGAGTGAGCTCTTCGGTATCGCGAATTTTGTCTTTTTTTCCCCGGAGGACTTAAGTATCATCAAACAGGGTCCGGGGGAGCGTCGGCGCTTTCTGGATATGGAGTTATGTCAACTTGATAAAGTATATCTCCATCATCTGGCAGCCTATAACCGTATCGTGATGCAGCGCAATAAGCTCCTAAAGGACTTAAGTTTTCGGCCGGAGCTTCGGGATACTTTAGATGTCTGGGATCTGCAGATGGCAGAATATGGAAAAAAGATCATCGAAAGCCGGGAGGCCTTCGTCGAAGCCCTGGGGAAAATTATTTGCAGAATCCATGAAAACCTCTCCGGCGGCAAGGAAGAGCTGACTCTGTCCTACGAGAAAAATGTAGGAGCGGAGGAGCTTTACGAGGCCATCACGCGAAGCCGGGATCGGGATATCCGTATGAAGACATCCCATGTGGGACCCCACCGGGACGATCTTTTGTTTGCCATCGGCGGCGTGGATATCCGGAAATTCGGATCCCAGGGGCAGCAGCGAACCGCGGCCTTATCTTTAAAATTATCTGAGATCGAGCTGGTTAAACAGGTGATTCACGATACGCCTGTCTTACTTCTTGACGATGTACTGTCTGAACTCGATCACAATCGCCAAAATTATTTATTGAACAGTATTCATGATATTCAGACTATGATTACCTGTACGGGTCTGGATGAATTTGTAAATCACAGGTTTTCGATCAACAAGGTTTTCCGGGTGATCGAGGGCGCTGTCTACAGCGAAAATTAGTTATAGGAGGATTGGAAATGAGCGCAGAATACGGAGCAGATCAAATCCAGATTCTGGAAGGACTGGAAGCAGTCCGGAAGAGACCTGGTATGTACATTGGAAGTACCTCCTCCCGCGGACTTCATCATCTGGTTTACGAGATCGTAGATAATTCAGTGGACGAGGCCCTGGCAGGCTTCTGTAAAAATATCGATGTGACGATCCACAAGGATAATTCCATCACCGTCATCGACGATGGCCGCGGCATTCCGGTGGGCATCAACCACAAGGCCGGCATCCCGGCAGTAGAGGTGGTCTTCACCGTATTGCATGCGGGTGGAAAGTTCGGCGGCGGAGGCTATAAGGTATCCGGCGGTCTGCACGGTGTGGGAGCATCTGTCGTAAATGCGCTTTCCGAATGGCTGGAGGTTCGCATCTTCAACAAGGGTAAGGTATATTTTCAACGATATCAGAGAGGCCACGCAGTCGAACCGCTGAAGGTCATCGGCGAGTGTGAGCCGGAGAAGACCGGCACGAAGGTTACCTTTCTTCCGGATAAGGAGATCTTCGAGGAGACGGTATACGACTACGATACCCTGAAGATTCGTCTTCGTGAAATGGCATTTCTGACCAAGGGACTGAATATCATCCTTCGCGACGATCGACAGGAGCCCCAGTATAAGAAGGAATTCTGCTATGAGGGCGGCATCAAGGAGTTTGTAAGCTACCTGAACCGTTCCAAGACACCCCTCTATGAGCAGATCATTTACTGCGAGGGTATGGTAAATGATGTCTTTGTAGAGGTGGCGCTGCAGCACAACGATTCCTATACGGAGAACTGCTACAGCTTTGTCAATAACATCAACACGCCGGAGGGTGGTACCCACCTGACCGGTTTCAAAAATGCGCTGACCAAAACCTTTAATGATTATGCGCGGAAAAATAAGCTC
>CAVKIR010000329.1:0-2113 GCA_963656395.1 Prevotella sp. CAG:279 | reverse complement strand
CCCTTGAAATAAGGCATTATTTGTCCAAAGACTTCATCGTCGGGAACAGCAGCACGTCACGAATCGCTGCAGAGTCTGTCAGCAGCATGCACATACGGTCGATACCGAAGCCGATTCCACCGGTGGGCGGCATACCGATCTCCAGGGCGTTCAGGAAATCCTCGTCGGTGGTGTTCGCCTCGTCGTCGCCCTGTGCCAGCAGCTCCTCCTGAGCCTTGAAGCGCTCCCGCTGGTCGATGGGGTCATTCAGCTCAGAGTAGGCGTTCGCCATCTCCCAACCGTTCATGAAGAACTCGAAACGTTCTACGTATTCCGGATTCTCCGGCTTCTTCTTGGTCAGCGGAGAGATCTCGATGGGGTGATCCATGACGAAAGTCGGCTGAAGCAGATGCTCCTCTACGAACTCCTCGAAGAACAGGTTCAGGATATCGCCCTTCTTATGGCGCTCCTCGAACTCTACATTGTGCTCCTTCGCTGCGGCGCGAGCCTCCTCCAGAGTATGAATCTCATTCCAGTCTACGCCGGAATATTTCTTCACAGCGTCTACCATGGTGATACGCTCAAAGGGCTTGCCCAGATCCATCTCAATGCCATTGTATACAATCTTGGTGGTTCCCAGCACGTCCTGTGCTACGGTACGGTACAGGTTCTCGGTCAGATCCATCATGCCGTGGTAATCGGTGTAGGCCTGATAGAGCTCCATCAGGGTAAACTCCGGGTTGTGACGGGTGTCGCAGCCCTCGTTACGGAATACACGGCCAATCTCGTATACACGCTCCAGACCGCCCACGATCAGACGCTTCAGATACAGCTCCAGGGAAATGCGGAGCTTGAAGTCCTCATCCAGTGCGTTGGAATGTGTGATGAAGGGTCGCGCTGCAGCGCCGCCTGCATTGGCCACGAGAAGCGGCGTCTCTACCTCCATGAAGCCCTGTCCGTCCAGGTAGCGGCGGATGCTGCTGATAATTCTGGAACGCTTGATAAATGTATCCTTCACGTCGCTGTTCATGATCAGATCCGTGTAACGCTGACGATAACGCACGTCAGTGTTCGTCAGTCCATGGAACTTCTCAGGAAGAATCTGAAGGCTCTTACTGAGCAGTGTCACACCTGCCGCATGGATGGAGATCTCGCCGGTCTTCGTGCGGAACACTTCGCCGCTGATGCCGACGATGTCACCGATGTCGTATTTCTTGAAATCCTTATACTCTTCCTCACCCACGTTGTCTCTGGCCACGTAGCACTGGATATTGCCTTTCAGATCCTGCACATTGCAGAAGGATGCCTTTCCCATGACACGCTTGGACATCATACGTCCGGCGATGGTTACGCTCTTGCCCTCCAGGGCATCAAAGTCATCCTTGATCTCCTGGCTGTGATGTGTCACATCAAATTTTGTAATCTGAAACGGATCCTTTCCGCGCTCCTGCAGGTCTGCCAGCTTCTCGCGGCGTACCTTTAAGAGTTGATGGATGTCCTGCTCCTGTGCCTTCTGATTCTTCTGTTCTCCCATTCCTGTACTCCTCTCGTATCACGATTACTTGGATCTCTGGATCTCAAGCACCTTGTATTCTATCTCTCCTGCCTGCGTCTCGACCTTGATGGTGTCGCCTACGCGCGCACCGATCAGAGCCTTTCCTACCGGAGACTCATTGGAAATCTTGCCGTTCAGGCTGTTTGCCTCGGAGGAACCCACCAGCTTGAACTCCTCTTCCTCATCGTATTCCACATCCAGAACCTTGACTACGCAGCCTACGCTGATCTTGTCCAGATCCACCTCGTCCTCTACGACGACCTCTGCGTTCTTCAGGATCTTCTCGATCTGCTCGATTCTGGCCTCAATATCGCGCTGCTCGTCCTTGGCTGCGTCGTACTCGGCGTTCTCGGACAGGTCGCCCTGCTCTCTGGCCTCTTTGATCTTCTGTGCGATCTCTTTTCTCTGCACTACCTTCAGATCCTGGAGCTCGTCCTCCAGCTTTTTCAGTCCCTCATAAGTCAATAAGTTTTTCTTCTCGCTCATTTTTTACATCCTTCCTGATTTTCATATATTCAATTTTAATGTTACTGTTCACTCGTACCTCGTTCCAGTAACAATTCGCAGGCTCATTTAAAG
>CAVKIR010000328.1:0-2122 GCA_963656395.1 Prevotella sp. CAG:279 | reverse complement strand
ACGTTCTCCTTCTTTAATAAAATGTAGTTGCTTAATCTTCCTAATTATAAAAGCATTTGCATCTTATTACAAGAGCCATTTATAAGGATCAGGGCAGATCTCGCAAAATTGCCATGCCCTCGGCCAGATCGCCGATTTTCCGATAGTAGGCTGCGCCCGGCTCCTCATTCTTAAATGCCGCTCCCGGCAGATAGATGCAGCGAACCTTACAGCTTCTCGCTGCTTCCACAGCCTTCGGATCGCCTACAAAGGCAAGGGTCTCTGAGGGCTTTAAGCTTCCCTTTCGCAGGGCCTTTTGGAAGCTGTCTGCACCGGCACCGTATATGGAAAAATCTGTCAATTCCTCTAATCCCAGCTCCGCCAGCTCCTTCTGTACCGCTGTCTCATCCTTCGCGCTTATCACACCATTTTTCAGGTTCTTTTCCCTCGCCAGCTCTAAAAGCTCCTTTCGAAACTCCTTCTGCTCCTTCAGGCAGTGATCGAGATCGAATAACACGCCCCGAAAACGCTGTTTTTTCTTTCCCATTGCTTGTGTCTTTTGCTGCTCCAGATAGGCCGCATAGAGATCCGGCCGCCGCTCTCTGGTTCGCAGGATGGACAGCTCCCGGCGCCAGCCCTCGATATTTGTGTGGTTGCCGGACAGCAGCACCGGCGGCACCTCCTTGTCATGCCACACCTCCGGGCGGCTGTACTGGGGATATTCCAAAAGTCCGTCCTGAAAGCTCTCGAACTCAGCCGAGACTTCATTGTGCAGAACCCCGGGCACAAGCCTGGAAATGGCGTCAATCATGACCATGGCCGGGAATTCCCCACCGGTCAGCACATAGTCGCCGATGGATACATAGTCGGTCACCACCTCCGTCAGCACCCGCTCATCGATACCCTCGTAATGGCCGCAGAGAAAAATGACGTCTTCCTCCCCCGCCAGCTCCTCCGCCATAGACTGGTTGAAGGTGGCTCCCTGAGGTGTCACATAGATGGTTCGGGGCTTGCGTCCGAGCTTCCCGGTCACAGACTCCCAGGCCCGGTATACCGGCTCCGCCTGCATGACCATCCCTGCACCGCCGCCATAGGGGTAGTCATCCACCTTATTGTGCTTATTGTCTGAAAAATTGCGAATATTGACGGCATTCAGACCGATGATGCCATTCTCGATGGCATGTCCGGTCACACTGGTCTTCAAACCCTGTTCAATCATTTCCGGAAATAAGGTCAGCACATGATAACACTTCATCACAGAAGGCCCTCCGGGATGCGCACAATCATCTTCGCTGCTTCCACGTCCACCTCCAGGATGCAGGACAAAATAGCCGGAAGCAGAATCTCCTTCCCTTCCTCTGTCTCCACCACATATACATCGTTGGCTCCGGTCTGCAACACATCCGTCAGGGTGCCGAGCCGCTTCTCCTCCTCATCATAGACATCCATGTCGATGAGATCCACGATAAAATTCTCATTCTCCGCAAGCGGAACCGCCTGCTCTCTATCGATCAGAAGATCTCTTCCTCTGTATTTTTCGATTTCATTAATGTCCTGAAATTCCTGAAATTTCAGAATAACCTGATTCTTAAAAAACTTTACACCGGTGATCTTCAGCGGCATATAGTCCTTTCCCGTGTCCAGATAGACTTTTTTCAGCTTCCGGAAACGCTCCGGATCGTCTGTAGTCGGGAATACCTTAACCTCGCCCTTCAGGCCGTGGGTAGACGAAATGACACCCACGCGCAGATACTGTTCCATCGTGTCTCCTCCTCTGCATAAAACGAACGGCGGGTGTTTCCACCCGCCGTCCTGTGCGGAATTCTACTGCAGAATCTCCACAACTACTTTCTTCTCTTCCTTAGATGACGCTGCCTTGACAACGCTGCGAATAGCTTTGGCAATGCGGCCCTGTTTGCCGATTACCTTACCCATATCAGAAGGCGCTACGCGGAGCTCGACCAGAATGGTTTTCTCATTCTCTGTCTCCGTAACGACAACCTCATCCGGATGCTCCACCAGTGATTTTGCAATCACTTCTACTAATTCTTTCATGAGATACCTCTATTATTTGTAACTGTTCAGTTCCTTCACCTAAGGACTTGCCACTGGCAACTCCTTTCGGATGCTTCGCAACAGTTAC
>CAVKIR010000327.1:0-2132 GCA_963656395.1 Prevotella sp. CAG:279 | reverse complement strand
GATCATGCAAGTACTTTTTACCCCCCCGAAATTCCCGGGAAGCCTTGATTTTACTGGGTTTTTCGGACTTTATGACTAAAAAGGGAGCGCATCCTTTTGGGGTCTGCGCTCCTTTGTGTCATATCTTATCGTGCTGCATCCTCAGGCATTTGCCGGCAGATCCTTGATGGAGAAGCTGTAACGTCCCATCTTGTCCTTGCCCAGGCATACGACCTTCACCACATCGCCCAGGGTCAGAACATCCTCTACACGGTTGATGCGCTGCTTTGCGATCTTGGAGATGTGTACCATGCCCTCTTTGCCCGGTGCGAACTCGAGGAATGCACCGAACTCCTTGATGCTGACTACCTTACCGGTCAGGATCATACCCTCTTCGAAATCGGTTACGATGGTCTGAATCAGCTCGATGGCCTTGTCCATGCCGGCCTTCTCGGTGCCGCATACGGAAACTGCGCCGTTGTCATCGATGTCGATCTTGACACCGGTCTGCTCGATGATGGCATTGATGGTCTTACCTCTCTGGCCGACCACATCACCAATCTTCTGCGGGTCGATCTGAATCTGCACGATCTTCGGCGCGAACTCACCGACCTCTTTACGCGGCTCGCTGATGCAGGGCTTCATGCAGTTGTCCATGATGTAGAGGCGTGCCTCGCGGCAGCGTGCAATCGCACCCTCTACGATCGGACGGGTCAGGCCGTGGATCTTGATATCCATCTGGATCGCGGTGATGCCCTCGGTGGTACCGGTTACCTTGAAGTCCATGTCGCCGAAGAAGTCCTCGAGACCCTGGATATCGGTCAGCAGTACAAAATCATCGTCAGTCTCGCCGGTTACCAGACCGCAGGAGATACCTGCTACCATCTTCTTAATCGGTACGCCTGCTGCCATCAGGGACATACAGGATGCACAGGTAGAAGCCATGGAGGTGGAACCGTTGGACTCGAAGGTCTCCGATACGGTACGAATCGCGTAGGGGAATTCCTCCTCGGAGGGCAGTACCGGCAGCAGTGCGCGCTCCGCCAGCGCTCCGTGTCCGATCTCACGGCGTCCCGGTCCGCGGCTCGGCTTGGTCTCGCCTACGGAGTAGCTCGGGAAATTATAGTGATGCATATAGCGCTTGCTTGTCTCATTCTCATCCAGGCCGTCCAGGCGCTGTGCCTCAGACAGCGGAGCCAGGGTACAGATGTTGCAGATCTGGGTCTGTCCTCTGGTGAACATAGCGGAACCATGGACACGCGGAATGATGTCAACCTCTGCAGACAGCGGACGGATCTGGGTGATCGCACGGCCGTCCGGACGCTTGTGATCCTTTAAGATCATCTTGCGAGTCTTCTTCTGGTACTGATATACGGCATCGCCCAGAACAGCAAGCCAGTCTTCCTTCTCTGCGAATGCCTCTTCCAGACGCTCGGTAATCTTGCGGATGTTCTCCTCGCGCTTCTGCTTCTCGTCTGTGAAGACAGCCTCCTCCATCTCAGCGGGAGGAACGATCTCCTTGATGGCTGCGAACAGCTCTTCCGGTACTGCGCAGCTGGTATAGCTGTGCTTTTCCTTGCCGCACTCTGCCACGATCTGATCGATGAAGGCGATTACCTGCTGGTTGACCTCATGTGCCTTGTAGATGGCCTCGATCATCTTCGCCTCAGGGATCTCATTGGCTCCCGCCTCGATCATGATGACCTTCTCTCTCGTGGAGGCTACGGTCAGCTTCAGGTCGGATACCTTATAGTCTGCCTGACCCGGGTTTACGATGAACTCACCGTCGATCATGCCGATCTGCGTCATGGCACAGGGACCTGCGAAGGGGATATCGGAAATCGCTGTCGCGATAGCGGAACCAAGCATCGCTGTCAGCTCCGGGCTGCAGGTCGGGTCTACGGAAAGAACCAGGTTGTTCAGGGTTACGTCATTGCGATAATCCTTCGGGAACAGCGGACGCATCGGGCGGTCAATGACACGGGAGGTAAGGATGGCATTCTCAGAAGCCTTACCCTCACGCTTGTTAAAGCCTCCCGGGATCTTGCCTACGGAATACAGCTTCTCCTCGTACTCTACACTTAAGGGGAAGAAGTCGATGCCGTCACGGGGCTTATCGGATGCGGTAGCTGTGGAAAGCACGGTGGTGTCAC
>CAVKIR010000326.1:0-2145 GCA_963656395.1 Prevotella sp. CAG:279 | reverse complement strand
ACGGTACGGTTACTGAGAAGTGTATCCATGATCTCCAGAGAATCCTCAAAGCTGGTGGGCTTAATTACGCAGACCTCCATGCCATTACTGCTTCTTCTCTGCGCCTGACGGATCGGCATAACCTTTGCAGCCTTTGTCTGAGGTGCACTGTCCGCCGGAAAATCGTCTTCGTCCTCATCGCTCTTTTTCTTTTTGAAAAGGCTTTTCTTGGGCTTCTCCTCGTAGTCATCCTCATAGTCGTAATCATCGTCATAATCGTCGTAGTCGTCTTCTCCTCCGAGCTTCATGACGTCCAGAAATTTATCGATTACACTCATACCACTGTCTCCAATCTATTATTTAAATACTGTAATTCCTTTCACCAAAGATGCCGGTGCCTACGCGTACCATGGTGGCTCCCTCTTCAATCGCCACCTGGTAGTCGCCTGTCATACCCATAGACAGGACATCCATAGATACATTATCAATATTTTTGTTCCTGATGTCAACAGATAATTGCTTCAATTTGGAAAAATGTACCCGATTATCCTCCGGATTCTCCACGTAGGGTGCGATCGTCATCAGTCCCTTGACCCGAACCGCCGGTAAAAGGGCGATCGCGCGAACCAGATTCTCCGTCTCCTCCGGGGTAACACCGAACTTACTCTCCTCGCCGGCTACATTGACCTCGATGAGAACCGGAACCGTGACTCCCTTCTTTTTTCCTTCTTCATTGATGGTCTCGGCCAGACGCAGGGAATCGACCGAGTGAATCAGGCAGGCTTTATCCACGACATATTTGACCTTATTGCGCTGGAGATGTCCGATCAGATGCCAGTGAATATCCTTTGGCAGCACTTCATACTTATCACAGAGCTCCTGTACCTTATTTTCTCCGAAATCCCGGGTTCCGCCCGGAAGCAGCTCCTCTATCATGGACACCGGTTTGGTCTTGCTGACAGCAATCAGGGTCACTTCCTCCCGGGAACGCCCTGCCCGCGCGCAGGCCTCACATACGTGTTTTTCTACTTCTGCCAGATTTTCCACTACCATACTCATGTTTGCTCCTCCTAATAGATAACCTGATCCTCTTTGACCGTGGACGCATTCAGCACAATGCGGTCATAGACCGACAGTCCGAAGCTGGTTCCCTCCTTCACGATGCAATACTCCTCATTTTCATAGAGAACCTCCACACGCCGGAAGATGGTATAACCTTTGTTGATATTGTAGACGCCCGTGAGCTTCCCGGTCTGTCCCACCTGGAAGGTATCGGAAGAATCCTTTGCAATCAGAAGATCGCCATTTGAGAGCTTCTTCTGCGACGTGCTGAAGGTCTCCTCCTCCGGATTCACATAGACGTTTTCATCGTCCTGATAGTAAATGGTACAGCTCACAAACTCAGCGGACACGGTGCCGTCGGCGCCGGTCACCTGCTTGGTAAATCCGATATCATTGCCGGATGTATCCAGGTAGGATGCCGGAATGACAAAAAAATCCTTCTCTGTCACCGCAGTCTTCGGAATTTTCAGACCGGTGGTCTCATTTCGCAGCACTTCAAAGCTCAGATAACGCTCATTGGCATAGCGTACCATGGAATTGACGAAGGAAAGTACGCCGTAGGCCTGTCCGTCCCGGTATTCTACAGTCACGGAAGGCCACACGGCCTCCTCATCCTTGTCGAAGCGAATCTCTATGTAAGTCGTACCCTGGGTTACGGTTCCATCCTCTGCTGTCTTTTTATTGGCCTCCATCTTATCCAGGATATACTGTTCCATCTCCGTATCCAGAGGAAAGACCAGCTTCCAGTTCTCTTCCGTAATCAGCTTATATACCGGATCCCCGGAGCTGACCAATTCATTCGAACGCAGGTTCTGCCGCTGGTAGATCGTCTGATCAAACCAGTCTGCACTCAGGTTGTCGAGGCTTATGTCCTCGTAGCCATCTATATAATACTCCACCACCCCGGCTGTAGCCGCATTGTATCGGGTGAACAGAGCACTGTTCGAGTCTGCCGCGCTGTCCAGCTGATCGATCAGGTTCTGATTCACCAGCTCCAGGATGGTGCTGTCTACATTCGTCTTGAAATTGTATACACTGCTGAATTCCATATCTGAGAGACTGCTCATATAGGTATTGATCTGCGAACGAAGCTCCGTATAATCC
>CAVKIR010000325.1:0-2154 GCA_963656395.1 Prevotella sp. CAG:279 | reverse complement strand
ATCGTACACAGTATGCAGTAGAGGATGCGAATGCTGTTCTGACCGCAGCAGGCAAGCCGGAGTTGGAGTACTTCGACGCAACCAATACAGATAAGTATCAGGTAGACCAGGACGGTGCTTGGAGCGCAACCGCTGCAAACAACTACATGAACACGAACCTTTCTCAGTATAACGAGACCAACGGCAACATGATCGAGCTGGTTATCTGCAACAACGACGGAATGGCTGAGGGCGTTATCTCCGCACTGAACGACAAGGGCTACAACCTGGGAACAGCAGATTCCACTCTGATTCCGGTATTCGGTGTAGACGCTACCGATGCTGCAAAGCAGCTCATCGCAGACGGCAAGATGGTTGGTACCATCAAGCAGGATGCAGAAGGTATGGCTGACTGTATCTCCATCATGGCTCAGAATGCAGCGACCGGCGCGGCTCTTACAGACGGAACCGACAGCTACAATGCAGACCCGGATATCGCTAATAAGATTTACATCCCGTATGCAACCTACACAGGAGAGTAAAGCTAAGAAAAGAATAGTATGCATTTAATATCAAAGGCGGTCGTGAAAGCGTCCGCCTTTGATGGCAGAAGGATGGGAGGAAGAGTATGGAGCATGATGTTCTCTTACAAATGACAGACATCTGTAAAGAATTTCCCGGTGTCAAGGCGCTGGATCATGTTTCTTTGACAGTAAAGAGGGGAACCGTCCACGCGCTGATGGGCGAGAACGGCGCGGGAAAATCCACCCTGATGAAATGTTTGTTTGGTATGTATGCCAAGAACAGCGGCCAGATATTTCTGGAAGGCAAGGAAATTGATTTTAAAAATTCCAAGGAAGCACTGGAAAACGGTGTAGCCATGGTGCATCAGGAGCTGAACCAGGCTCTGAAGCGCAACGTAATGGACAACCTGTGGCTGGGACGCTACCCCAAGGTCGCAGGTGTCATGGTAAATGAAAAAAAGATATACGATGATACGAAGGCTGTATTCAAGGAGCTGGGCATCGACGTGGATCCGAAGCGGATTATGAGCACGATGCCGGTATCCCAGAGACAGATGGTGGAGATTGCGAAGGCTGTCTCTTATAATTCCAAGGTCATCGTATTTGATGAGCCTACTTCCTCGCTGACGGAGCAGGAGGTAGAACACTTATTTCAGATTATAAATATGCTGCGCGACAGAGGCTGCGGCATTATCTATATTTCCCATAAGATGGCGGAGATTCTTCGGATTTCCGATGAGGTCACCATCATGCGGGACGGTCAGTATGTGGCGACCCGGCCGGCGAGCGAGCTGACCACGGACGAAATCATTCGGCTGATGGTAGGCCGTGAGCTGACGAATCAGTTCCCGCCCAAGACCAATGCACCGGGCGAGGTAGCATTGGAGGTCGAGAACCTGACCGCCCAGTATTCTCTGTTAAAGGATGTATCCTTCAACGTAAGAAAGGGTGAGATCGTAGGTCTGGCAGGTCTGGACGGCAGCGGCAGAACGGAGACACTGGAAAATATCTTCGGTATCGCCACCCGCCATTCCGGAACCATTAAGCTCTATGGAAAAGAAGTAAAGAACCGCAACGCCCGGGAATCGATTCGAAATGGATTTGCGATGCTGACGGAGGAGCGGCGTGCCACCGGTATCTTCGGTATTCTGAACATTCGGGAAAATACAGTTATTTCCAGCTTGAGAAAGCATCTTCGCATGGGCTTCTGGCTGGATGAAAAGTCCATGAAGAAGGACACCCAGTGGTCCATCGACGCCATGCACACGAAGACACCGAGCCAGGAGACGAAGATTCGTTCCCTGTCCGGCGGAAACCAGCAGAAGGTAATCCTGGGACGCTGGCTTCTGACTGAGCCGGATGTCCTGCTCCTGGATGAGCCGACCCGCGGTATCGACGTAGGTGCGAAGTACGAGATCTACCAGCTGATCATCGATCTGGCCAACAAGGGTAAGAGCGTTATCATGGTATCCTCCGAGATGCCGGAGCTTCTGGGCATCTGCGACCGGATTCTGGTTATGTCCGGCGGACGGCTGGCAGGCGAAGTAAATGCAAGTGAGACGACGCAGGAAGAGATTATGACTCATGCTGCGAAATACGTATAAAGGGGGCAGCGCGAAATGAACATTTTTTCCAATATCAAATCCAGCTG
>CAVKIR010000324.1:0-2165 GCA_963656395.1 Prevotella sp. CAG:279 | reverse complement strand
GCCGATTCTCATGGATTTTGCATTCGTAACTGTGAAGGTACTGAACAGTTACGACCGGTATATAGGACACCAGAACAGGAGGACAGTCAAATGTCAATTTTGGTTACAGGCGGTGCGGGCTTTATCGGAAGCCACACCTGTGTAGAATTACTGAATGCAGGCTACGAGGTAGTCGTAGTAGACAATCTGTACAATGCAAGCAAGAAGGCTCTTGACCGTGTAGAGCAGATTACCGGTAAGAAGGTCACCTTTTACGAGGCGGATATTCTGGATCGGGATGCGTTGAATGCTATCTTCGACAAAGAAGCGATCGATTCCGTCATTCATTTCGCAGGCTATAAGGCAGTGGGCGAGTCCGTGCGCAAGCCCATCGAGTATTATTATAACAATATCACCGGAACTCTGATTCTCTGCGATGTCATGCGAAATCATGGCGTGAAGAACATCGTATTCAGCTCTTCCGCGACCGTATACGGCGATCCGGCCTTCATCCCGATCACCGAGGAGTGCCCGAAGGGCAAGATTACGAATCCCTACGGACAGACCAAGGGAATGCTGGAGCAGGTGCTGACGGATATCTACGTCTCTGACCCGGAGTGGAAGGTCGTATTGCTTCGCTATTTCAATCCCATCGGAGCCCACAAGAGCGGCCTCATCGGCGAGGATCCGAAGGGCATTCCGAACAATCTGGTTCCCTACGTGGCACAGGTGGCCATCGGAAAGCTGAAGTGCCTGGGCGTCTTCGGAAATGATTACGATACCCCGGACGGAACCGGCGTGCGCGATTACATCCACGTGGTGGATCTGGCGAAGGGTCACGTAGCTGCGATTCAGAAGGTAGAAAAGACCGAGCCGGGCGTGCTGATCTATAATCTGGGTACCGGCAAGGGCTACAGTGTGCTGGATGTGGTACATGCCTTCGAGAAGGCCTGCGGCAAGGAGATTCCCTATGAAATCAAGCCGCGGCGTGCAGGCGACATCGCCACCTGCTATGCGGATCCCACCAAGGCGAAGAACGAGCTGGGCTGGATCGCGCAGTACGGCATCGAAGAGATGTGCGAGGATTCCTGGAGATGGCAGACTATGAATCCGAACGGATATGCGGAATAGTTATAGGAATTTTCCGGCCAAATTCTCAAAGGCGCGCATCTCCGGCGTATTCCAGCGACTTTTCCGGTAAAAGAGCTGGATAAACATTCGAATTTCCAGCTCCTTCACAGTAAAAGTCTGAAGCCTGCCGGACGCCACGGCCTCCCGGGTCGTCACCTCCGGCAGGAACGTCAGTCCCAGATTCTTTTCCGTAAAATCCAGAATCGTAGATGTATTGCCGATTTCCAGGGGAGATAGGGGTGTCACATGCCGCTCCGCACAAAATTTTTCGAAGGAAAGCCGGTAATTGCATAATTTTTCCGTCAAAATGAAGCGTTCCTGCATCACATCTGCAAAGGGAACCTGCTTTTTCCCGGCAAAGGGATGCTTCGGCGAACACAGAAAAACGATGGGCTCCGGCTTCTTATAACAGAGTACCCAGTCCGGATCGTAGATGGGCTCATCCAAGGTCAGAATCAGATCCACTTCCCCATGGCGCAGAAAATCCATAATCACCAGTGTCTTAGAAGTCACCACCTCTACCTTCACCTGCGGGTACCGCAGCATAAAAGTCTCCAGAATCGGCGGAAGAAAATAAGAGCCCACCGATTCGATGACGCCGATGCGAAGGGTTCCGCGGGGCGTCTGGTTATCCATAAGCTGAAACCGCGCTTCATCCGCCAGAGCGGTGATTCGGTAGGCGTATTCTAAGAGCTCCCGTCCCTTCTCATTGACCTGAAAGGTCTTTCCCCGGCGATCAAAAAGCGGCACACCGAACTCCTTCTCCAGCTGATTCATCTGAGCCGTCACTGTAGACTGCGTATACCCCAGATGGGTCGCCGCCTTGGAAAAACTGTGATTCTCACATACCTGAATAAATGTCTTCAAATTCCGAAATTCCATAGACTCTCCCCTTATAAAAATAAATGATAAGATAATGCAAATATTTCGATTTTTCGAATGCTTTTCTCTATGTTATCATTTAGGAAAACAGGTGTAAACCATTTTTTTTAAGAAGTAGGGTAACTATTCAGGACAGCCCGAAGCACTTGCTGCTGAGGGCGTATGAACATGAT
>CAVKIR010000323.1:0-2165 GCA_963656395.1 Prevotella sp. CAG:279 | reverse complement strand
GACATGCAAGCATGTCGTGGACTCAGACTTTTGACACTGTAACCAAATTTATTTCATGAAAAATTTCTGAAGATCTGCCTCTGTGGTGTCCTCACCGATGGTGACAAGCTCTGTGCCGGTCAGACGGGCGAACATAGCAATGTCGTCTCTGGTCAGAGCTGTGGATACGACGGAGTGGTGAGCGCCGCCTGCGTAGCACCATGCTGCGGTGCCGATGGCGAAGTTCGGTTTATGACGGTACATGATTCTGGCTACCGGCAGCTTCGGCATGGGCTTCGGCTGTTTTACAAGCTCGATGTCCGCGCAGATGATGCGGAAGCGGTCTCCCATGTCTACCATGGTTACCTGGATTCCGTCTCCGGTCACGCCGTCAAAGATAAGTCTTGCGGGGTCTTCTTTTCCGCCGATGCCAAGCGGGATTACATCGATCTCCGGCTTGGTCGCCGCGAAGGCTACCGGAACCTCCAGCATATGGGAAGCCAGCTCCAGCTCCTCGCCTTCTGTCAGATCGTAGGTGTAGTCCTCGATGAAGCCGGTAGCACCCTCGCGTCCCTCTGCCATCTGCATCAGAACTGCGGACAGCGCCGCAATCTTATAGTCTCCCTCCGGGCCAAAGCCAACGCCCTTACCCATCAGGTTCTGTGCTGCGATACCCGGAAGCTGCTTTAAGCCGTGCAGATCCTGGAAGGTGTCTGCAAATGCGCCGATGCCGTTCTCCTGCAGGAACTTCTCGAAGCCTACCTCGTATTTCGCCTGCTCGCGGACTGCGTCGATACGGTCTGTCTTCATCGTATACTTGTCGGTATACTCCTTCATCTTCGCATTGATTTCTTCCTCAGTGACTGCATTGATGACATCTACTACATCGCCCAGTGCATAGTAGTTGCACTCCCAGCCGTACTTGATCTGGCTCTCTACACGGTCGCCGTCGGTCACTGCCACATGTCTCATGTTATTTCCGAAGGAAGCTACCTTCAGGGACTTGGAATAGTTGATAGCCTTTGCTACCTGCGCGAATCTCTTGATCTTCGCTACGACGTCGTCGTGCTTGTAATATCCGGCTACTACCTCGTGCGGAATACCCATTCTGGCCACGATGAAGCCGAATTCACGGTCGCCGTGTGCAGCCTGGTTCAGGTTCATGAAGTCCATGTCAATCTCATCATACGGAAGCTTCTCATTGGCCTGAGTGTGAAGGTGCAGCATGGGTTTTCTTAGCTCCTGAAGGCCCTTGATCCACATCTTGGCCGGGGAGAAGGTGTGCATCCATGTGATAACACCGATACAGTCATCGTCGCAGGATGCCTTGCGCATATCCTCGATGCAGATCTCTGAGGTCTCTACGGTCGGAAGCACTTCTACTGCCGCGATTCCTTCCAGCTTCTCATTCAGGAATTCTGCCATCTCGCGGGCATCTGCCGCTACCTGCTTCAGGCACTCTTCACCGTACAGATCCTGAGAACCTACTACAAAATACAGTTTTTTCATTTTCGTTACCTCCTGGAATAATTTTCCATTTTGTCCATATTAGCGTTTCCGCAGTCTCGGTTCTACGCCTGGCTGCGTATATCCTTGACCGAATTCCCGTCGTTGAATGTGACCGGAAAGCGGTGAGAATAGTTTTTGTTCTGCCAGTCCTGATCCTCCATCATGCGGAGAAGATTCCGGGCTGTGAGGCGCCCCAGATTGTACTTGGGATGAATGACAGAGAGTATCTTCACTTCCCCGTTCTGAGCCAGCTCCGCATCATCGAAGGAAATCAGTGAGATATCCTCCGGCACCTTTAAGCCCCTGTCCTCCAGAAATTCCATATAGTGCTCAGCCACCTCGTCATTGTAGAGGACCATCGCTGTGCAGTCCTTGGTTCTGCGGTACATCCGAAGCAGTCCCTTCTTGCTCAGCTTCTCCTCCATGTCCTTGGTGGAATACCAGCGTATACAGTCATCATCAAACTTGACACCATAGTCTGACAGGCATTCGATAAAGCCCCGATAGCGCTCCATCCCCTGCATGTCATCGTATTTGAAAATGCCGCCAATCCGCCGGTGGCCGTTCTGAATCAGAATCTTCGTGGCCTCGTAGCCAGCCGGGGCATCCGACATTTCCACGCTGTGAAACTTCTGGTTCGGATAATGATTGTGGATGAACAGGGTCGGTATGTTTCT
>CAVKIR010000322.1:0-2170 GCA_963656395.1 Prevotella sp. CAG:279 | reverse complement strand
GTGTACCTTGTTCCATTTGTGACGGTTAAACTCGGAGGGCGTATCCGCCATCAGAGCTTCGTAGGCTGCATCAAAGGTTTCGTCGCGGCGTTTTTTGACCATGGTCTCTTTGTTGGCTTCGGTAGCATCCCGGTCAAAATTATTGACGCATTTCAGAATATAGTAGCCGTCACTTGTTTCGATGACATCACTGATCTCATCATTTTACAGAGAAAAGGCTGCCTCCTCGTAGGCGGCTTCCTTTTCACCGCGTCCCAGGGTCACGGTCGTCTGGGTATCCTTGTTATAGGCGGCAGCTACGGTGCCAAAGTCCTTCCCTTCATCCAATCGCGTCTTGACGATCGCAGCATTCTCCGGGCTGTCCAGACGAATCTGCTGGATCGTAATGATTCGGGCCTCATCATCACTGACCTCCGTATTTACATCCTTCGTGATTTCGCTATATGCCTTTTCCGACAGGACATGGGCGGTTAAGAGATCCTCCACATCGCTTTTTTCCACATTCATATATGTCTTCTGGTCTTCCGTCAGGGCATCATAATACTCGTTTGCAGCCTGGGTGATCTTTTCCTTTTCACTGTCATCTAAGGTGATATCATTTTCCTTTGTCAACAGGGTGACAGCCTTTATGGAGGCCAGCTGGGCAATAATCGTCTCTTTTACATATTCTTCCAGTGTCATGCCGCCAAAGTCATGCTGCCACATTTCCACGCCGTAGGCCGTCTCGTACTGCTGCTTGTAGTCCATCACATAAATCATGGCCTCCGGCAGCGTACAGACGCTCTTGCCGACCTTAAAGAGCTGATCCCCGGCCAATCCGGTAGTCAGGACGACCCTGGTATTCCCAGGCAGCCCGCAGCCCGTCAGGCTGCCTGTCAATACCATCGATGCAAGCAGGACAGACAGCCAACGTCTGATATGCTTTTTCATAGACATTTAACCCTCCACGATCAAAAAGGTTCCGTCTTCCAGGTCAAAGACCTCTGCAGTCTCTCGAAGCTCTTCGTCATCCATACCGCCGACATCCATGCCGCTTTCCTCCAGATAGGCACGCACCTCGTCCAGACCCTTCACGACCACTGCCATGCAGTCCTCCAGGAAGTCTTCGGCCTCCTCCAGCGTCTCGGCTACCGGCTCATCGAAGAGTTGACCCTGTTTTTTCAGGAAAATTTTCAGACACGCCTCGCTGTATTCGTTCATTCTATATATCTCTCCCATCTCTTATAATAAGGTCCGAAGGACCTTCAATACACCATCGTCTACGTTCCTGTCGGTGATATACTTTGCCGCTTTCCGTACCGGCTCCGCCGCATTGGCTACGGCATAGCTCTCTGTCGCTGCGGCCAGCATCTCCAGATCATTCTGGTTGTCTCCGAAGACCATGGTCTCCTCCGGACGGATGCGCAGGGTCTTCTGGATTTCCCGGATCGCATGCCCCTTATTCGATTCCTTATTCATAAAATCCAGCCAGATATCGCCTGCTATCGTACAATGCAGACGCTCCTGCCAGCGGGGAACCATATCCTTCGCCACCGCATCGATCCCTTTCTTTCGATATACGGATACCTTGTTGATATGACGCCGCTCCGAGAGTACATCCTTTACGATGGTCAGATGACTGTGATAGCCCTCGCGAATCAGCCGAAGAAACTCCGGATCCCTGCTTTCAGAATAAAGGCCGCCCTCCGCATCCAGGGTAAAGCTGGCCTCAGGGATCTTCCGTGCCTCTTCCACCCACTCGCATACATCCCGCCACTCGATGACCTCTTCCGACATCAGATAGCCTCTGCAGCAGACATAGGCTCCGTTTTCCGAGACAAAAATGATATCATCCTTCACAGACTCAAATAATTTTACGATACTGGAATAAGGTCTTCCGCTGGCCGCTGCAAAAAGGATGTCCTTCTCCTTGAGTCTGCGTATCACGGAAAAAAGCTCCGGATTCAGCTCGGCGGTTCCCTCGGGAAGCAGCGTTCCGTCTATATCACTGCATACTAATTTAATCATTTACTTTCTCCCCCTGTCTGTAGATATCTGCGATCTCCTCCGGCCGCTGCACGACTGCATCGGAGCCATGCTCCAGGAGCTCCTCCTTCTTTCGAAAGCCCCAGAGTACACCCACGGTATACATGCCTGCTGCTGTGCCGGTCTGCATATCGGTACCGGTATC
>CAVKIR010000321.1:0-2193 GCA_963656395.1 Prevotella sp. CAG:279 | reverse complement strand
CACCGGTGTGGGAAGCACCGACATGGCAGCCGGCATGGCAACCGGGAAGGCCTGGTTCAAGGTACCTTCCGCCATCCGATTCAACATCGTAGGCAAGCCCTCCAAGTGGGTCAGCGGCAAGGATGTGATCCTCCACATCATAGGCTTGATCGGTGTGGACGGAGCCCTCTACAAATCCATGGAGTTCGTGGGCGAAGGTATTCAGAACCTGTCCATGGATGACCGTTTCACTATCGCGAACATGGCCATTGAGGCAGGCGGCAAGAACGGCATCTTCCCGGTGGATGAGAAGGCCATTGCCTATATGAAGGAGCATTCCAAGAGGGAGTACAAGATCTACGAGGCTGATCCGGACGCCGAGTACGACGAGGAGTACACCATCGACCTGAGTACTTTGAAGTCCACCGTATCCTTCCCGCATCTGCCGGAGAATACGAAGACCATCGACGAGATCACGGAAGAGGTGAAGATCGATCAGGTAGTCATCGGTTCCTGTACCAATGGCCGTATGGATGACCTGCGCGCAGCTGCAGAGATTCTGAAGGGACGAAAGGTGAAGAAGGGTCTTCGCTGCATCGTGATTCCGGGAACTCAGAAGATCTACATGGACGCTATGGACGAAGGCCTCCTGAAGATCTTCATCGAGGCGGGAGCTGTAGTCAGCACACCGACCTGCGGGCCCTGCCTGGGCGGCTATATGGGTATCCTGGCAGCCGGTGAGCGCTGCGTATCTACCACGAACCGGAACTTCGTGGGCCGCATGGGTCACGTGGATTCCGAGGTATATCTGGCAAGCCCGGCTGTCGCTGCAGCCAGCGCCGTGACCGGACATATCAGCGCACCGGCAGAGCTTGGATTATAGGAGGAAAAGAAGATGCAGGCAAAAGGAAAAGTATTCAAATACGGAGATAATGTAGATACAGACGTCATCATTCCCGCCAGATATCTGGCCATCGCAGACCCGAAGGAGCTGGCGGAGCACTGCATGGAGGATATCGATCAGGATTTTGTGAAGAAGGTACAGCCCGGCAACATCATGGTGGCCGGCAAGAACTTCGGCTGCGGCTCCTCCCGTGAGCACGCACCGCTGGTCATCAAGGTATCCGGCATCTCCTGTGTCATCGCGGAGACCTTCGCGCGAATCTTCTACCGCAATGCCATCAATATCGGCCTTCCCATCATCGAGTGCCCGGAGGCAGCCAAGGATATTCAGGACGGTGACGAGGTGGAGGTAGATTTCGACAGCGGCATCATCTATAACCGCACCAGCGGCAAGCAGTATCAGGGACAGGCTTTCCCGGCCTTTATGCAGAAGATCATCAAGGCAGAGGGTCTGATCAACTACATCAACCAGAAATAAAAATCGGGGTTGACAAGACCACCTGTATTTGATATTCTGATTCATAGATATTAGGTAAAAGCGAGGACGAGGAGTAGTACGATTCTCTTGGCGTACAGAGAGCTGCTGGGCGGTGTGAAGCAGCGGAAGAGAGAATGGGAACTGACCTCAGAGCGGCTGTCCGAAATCCGATTACGAGGAACATGGCGAGACGTAAGACGAGAGTAGGCGCAGACGGAGCCCGACCGTTACAGCGGGGAGGATATAAGGTTCGAAGATCATTTTAGAAAGAATCCGTATCCGATGAGAGTGTGAATGAGATTCACGAAAATGGAGTGGTACCGCGTAAGGCGCATAAGTCTTCCGTCTCCGTTGGCTGTATGCTGACGGAGGCGGATTTTTTATTCATTAAAAAACGCAAATACACCTTCCTGTAAATTGCCATACCGCATATCTATTATCGATGCAATCCAATACATAACAAAAGGAGAGAAAACAAAATGATGAATTACAAGAAATACCAGAGACAGTACTTTTTACCGCCGTACCCCTGTATGAAATGGGCAGAAAAGGATTATGTGGATCACGCCCCTGTATGGTGCAGCGTGGACCTGCGCGACGGCAATCAGGCTCTGGTAGTTCCGATGACTCTGGAGCAGAAGGTAGGCTTCTTCAAGCTCCTCTGTAAGGTAGGCTTCAAGGAGATCGAGGTGGGCTTCCCGGCAGCCTCCGAGACCGAGTATGAGTTCCTGCGGACTCTGATCGAGCAGGATCTGATTCCCGATGACGTGACCATCCAGGTGCTGACCCAGGCCAGAGAGCATATCATCCGCAAGACCTTCGCAGCACTGGAG
>CAVKIR010000320.1:1785-2208 GCA_963656395.1 Prevotella sp. CAG:279 | reverse complement strand
TTTTGCACTCCTGAATCATGTTCATACGCCCTCAGCAGCTAGTGCTTCGGGCTGTACTGAATAGTTACGTAGATTCATAATTGACTCTTACACACATTCTAACTTAGATTTAAAGTCACGTGTTACAGCAGTGCCTCCACTACCTTCTCCAGATTCTCACGAATCTTAATATGCTGCGGACAGACGGTTTCGCATTCACCGCACTTGATACACTGGTCAGCCTGGTTTCTGCCGTGGCTGCCCACCAGCCACTCCTCCTGATGCTTGGCCAGAGGCTTATTCTTATAGAGGGTCAGGTAGTTCATGGCCGTAAAGGAGCCGGAAATACCGATATCCTGCGGACAGACCTTCGCGCAGTAATTGCAGGTGGTACAGGGGATCAGCGGAATCTTAGCCAGTTCCTCCTGTGCCTTTTTCAAGGTC
>CAVKIR010000320.1:0-1775 GCA_963656395.1 Prevotella sp. CAG:279 | reverse complement strand
ATCATGTTCATACGCCCTCAGCAGCTAGTGCTTCGGGCTGTCCTGAATAGTTACTTTAGTTCTTAAAGGAATGAATCGGCGCCGGAATCCGTCCCTTGCGACTGATGAAGGCCTCGCAGGAGAACTGGTTCACCGGCATGATCGGTGCGTAACCCAGGAGGCCGCCGAACTCTACGGTCTCGCCGACGCCCTTGCCGATAACCGGGATCAGACGAACTGCCGTCGTCTTCTGGTTAATCATACCGATGGCCATCTCATCGGCAATGATGCCGGAGATGGTGCTGGCCTTGGTGTCACCCGGTATGGCGATCATATCGAGACCGACCGAGCATACACAGGTCATGGCTTCCAGCTTCTCAAGGCTTAAGGCACCGGCCTTTACTGCATCGATCATTCCCTGATCCTCACTGACCGGAATGAAGGCGCCGCTTAGGCCTCCCACGTAGGAGGATGCCATGACACCGCCCTTCTTGACCTGATCATTTAACAGGGCAAGGGCTGCCGTGGTTCCCGGTGCACCGCAGCGCTCCAGGCCGATCTCCTCGAGAATCTCGGCCACGCTGTCGCCGATGGCCGGCGTAGGTGCCAGGGAAAGGTCAATGATGCCAAAGGGAATTCCCAGACGTCTGGAAGCCTCCTGGGCTACCAGCTGTCCTACACGGGTTACCTTAAATGCCGTTTTCTTGATGGTCTCGCAGAGAACCTCAAAGCTCTCACCGCGTACTTTACTGAGTGCATGCTTTACGACGCCCGGACCGCTGACGCCCACGTTGATAATAGCGTCCGCTTCAGTTACACCGTGAAAGGCACCCGCCATGAAGGGATTATCATCCGGTGCATTGCAGAAGACAACCAGCTTCGCACAGCCGAGGGAATCCTGCTCCTTCGTATATTCGGCCGTCTGTACTACCATTTCGCCCATGAGACGCACCGCATCCATATTCAGGCCGGTCTTGGTAGAACCCACATTGATGGAGCTGCAGACGCGCTCGGTCTTTGAGAGAGCCTCCGGGATGGAACGGATGAGGTTCTCCTCGCCCTTTGTCATGCCCTTGGACACCAGCGCCGAGTAACCGCCGATAAAGTTTACGCCTACTTCCTTAGCGGCCTTATCGAGGGTCATCGCCAGGGTTACATAGTCCGACGGCTTCTTACATGCTGCCTCACCGATGATGGCGATGGGTGTTACGGAAATTCGCTTATTTACAATGGGAATACCATAGTCACACTCGATTTCTTTTCCAACTTTTACTAGATCCTTGGCTACCGTCGTAATCTTATCATAGACCTTCTGATTCAGGCGATCGAGATCGGAGTCAATACAGTCCATCAGACTGATGCCCAGGGTGATGGTACGCACATCCAGATTATCCTGCTCGATCATCTGGTTGGTCTCTTTTACTTCGTATAAGTTAATCATGAAAAGCGGCTCCTTTCCCGGTTAGATGCGGTGCATCTTGTCGAAGATTTCTTCCTGCTGGCATTTGATCACCACGCCGATTTCTTCGCCGAGCGCAGCAAGCTCACCGGTCAGCTTCTCAAAGGATTCCACGTTTCCGGTATCTACAATCATCATCATATTGAAATAGTCCTGTACGATGGTCTGGGAAATGTCAAGAATATTGACCCCATTCTCTGCCAGATAGGTGCAGACTTTTGCGATAATGCCGACGGTATCCTTGCCGACTACGGTGATAATACTTCTTTTCATAACATTCTCCTTTATATTGCTATACATTCCGACTGTTCCTCTCGGCTTGCCACCCACATGGGAA
>CAVKIR010000319.1:0-2223 GCA_963656395.1 Prevotella sp. CAG:279 | reverse complement strand
CGATATACAAAGCATTCATCCGATAAAAGGCCTCATGGATAGCGCTGATTTTCGCTGTATCCGCGACCTTCCATCCCCGGTGACGGATCCCGTCCTCTGAAGTAAAATCAAAGAGTGCCTGCTCTTCTTTTGCCTCTGCCACCAGCTTCTTCAAGTCCTCCTGATTCCGGTAGGCCAGGAAAATCGGGCCGGTCTGGGCATCACAGACGTCTACATGGCGCACTCGATCCTCTTCCTTTTCCCGGCGGGTGTTCTCATGCTTTTTGATGACACCGCTTTGATAATCGTCGATAGATGCGCAGGCTACGATGCCGGTCTGACTGCGGCCGTTCATGGTCAGCTCATAGAGATAATAGCAGGCCGCAGCGTCCTGCACGAAATCGCCGTCCTTTACCATGCCCCAGAGCAATTCTTTTGCTTTCTGATACACCTCCGGCGCATAGATATCTGTCTCCTCCGGGAACTGCGTTTCCGCCCGGTCAATGCGAAGAAAAGAAAGGGGTCGCCCCGCTACAGCTTTGACAGCCTCTTCCCGATTGTATACATCGTAGGGAAGGGCTGCGATGTCAGCCTCTTTTCCGGCCGCAGGACGAATGGCGCGAAACGGTCTGATCTCTGCCATCAGCAGATCACCCGCACTTTCAATACTCCGTCCACTGCATTCAGCTTCTCGATCAGCTCCGGACTTGCCGGGCTCTCCAGATCGAACATGGAATATGCGTAATCACCGCGGCTCTTGTTGGTCATATTTCCGATATTATAATTGGCTTCGCCCAGAATCGTAGTAAACTGGCTCAGCATATTCTTGACATTCTTATGACAGATCGCCACTCTGGCCGGATAACTGGGAATACCCATATCACAGTCCGGATAGTTGACGGAATGCTGAATATTGCCGTGCTCCAGGTAGCAGCGAACCTCTTTCACAGCCATACGTGCACAGTTCTCCTCCGCCTCTTCCGTAGAAGCACCCAGATGCGGGGTCACGATCACGCCCTTCGCACCTGCTGTCACGGTATTCGGGAAATCCGTCATATAGCGGGCTACCTTGCCCTTCGTCAGCGCATCTACCATGGCCTTCTCATCTACCAGGAGGTCACGGGCATAGTTCAGAACGACCACGCCGTCCTTCATCTTCTCGATGGCCTCGGCATCGATCATACCCTTCGTGCTTTCCAAAAGGGGAACGTGAATGGTAATATAATCACACTCTTTATAGATGTCATCTACGTTCGTGATGTGGCGTATATTGCGGGACAGATTCCAGGCTGCCTCCACGGAGATATAGGGATCATAGCCCAGCACCTCCATGCCGAGATGGGTCGCCGCATTTGCCACCTGTACGCCGATAGCTCCGAGGCCGATGATACCGAGCTTCTTGCCCTGGATCTCGTGGCCTGCGAACTGTTTCTTCTGCTTTTCTGCCAGCTTACTGATATCCTCATTCATGCGCTCGGACTGTACCCAGTTCACGCCGCCGATGATATCTCTGGCTGCCAGCAGCATGCCGGCCAGCACCAGCTCCTTGACGCCGTTGGCGTTGGCACCCGGCGTATTGAAGACTACGATACCCTGATCCGCACATTTGGTAAGGGGAATGTTATTCACGCCTGCTCCGGCGCGGGCGATGGCAAGCAGGTTCTCCGGAAATTCTACCTCATGCAGTGCTGCACTTCTGACCAGCAGTGCGTCTGCCTCCTCCATCGCTTCCGTCTGCTTATAATCCTCTGTAAAATGATCCAGACCAAACTGTGCGATCTGGTTCATGCACTTGTACTGATACATGGCTTAATTCTCCTCCTCAAACTTCTTCATGAACTCCACCAGAGCCTTGACGCCCTCGATCGGCATCGCATTGTAGATGCTGGCACGCATGCCGCCTACCGTTCTGTGACCCTTCAAGTTCACAAAGCCTGCTTCTGTGGCTTCTTTAATGAATTTGGCATCCAGATCCTTGTCTCCGGTGACGAACGGTACGTTCATGATGGAACGGTCTTCCTTTCGCACGGTACCCTTGAAGAGCTTGCTGGAATCCAGGAAGTCATAGAGAACCTTTGCCTTCTCCTCGTTGCGTGCCTTCATTGCCTCCAGACCGCCCTGCTTCTTCAGCCATTTGAAGACCTTTCCGCACATATAGATGCAGTAGCAGTTCGGCGTATTGTAAAGGGAATTTGCGTCCGCATGGATCTTATATTTCATGTAGGTCGGTGTATAGGGGAGTAC
>CAVKIR010000318.1:0-2223 GCA_963656395.1 Prevotella sp. CAG:279 | reverse complement strand
ATTTTTTTCTGTTACACTTGGAAAATGGAAATGACAAAGGAGAAGGAAAAATATGGAAACTAAAGAAGCGGTGGAAGCAAAGAAAAAAGCGGCGCAGAAGCTGACCATGCGGGTGATTCTGGCTATGACGGCGGTTGTCATCGCCTATGTGGCCTACGGCCTTAGCACCGGGAAGATCAATATGATTCTGTTCGAGATTCTTCTGGCACTCTTTGTGACCGTTTATCTGGTATTCTCGGATGTGGTGGAGCCCTGGAAGACGGGACTTTTAAAGGAGCTGACACCGGAGCGAAAAGCGGCCTTTCTGAAGATTCTGGCAGCAGACGGTGTCGGTGCGGGAGCGCTGTTTTACTGGATCTCCGGGATGAGCTCCGAGACAGGCAATGATTTTCTGATCCCGGTGCTGATTTATTTCCTGGCGACACAGATAAAGCGGAAGCTTCGGCCAGAATTCGAAAATGTAGAAAGTGAAGCAGAAGGGACAGAACCGAACGAAGAGAATGACGAACCGTAAAAAAGGGGAGCAGGCGATAAGCCTGCTCCCCTTTTTCTGCCGTGAAGTCTATACAGTTTCCGGCTCCGGATAGTCTACGCCGAAGGTGTCTACCGTGACGGACTTCATCACCTGCGGAGTCATGGGACGATCCCGGAAATCCGTCCGGGTCGTAGCGATCTTGTCTACCACGTCCAGTCCCTCGATGACCTTTCCAAAGGCTGCATAGGAGCCGTCCAGATGGGGGCTGGTCTTATGCATGATGAAGAACTGGGAGCCTGCAGAGTCCGGGTGCATGGCTCGCGCCATGGAGAGGACACCGGGTGTATGAGCCAGATCGTTTGCGACGCCGTTCTGCGCGAACTCGCCCTTGATGGAGTAGCCCGGTCCGCCGGTGCCGATGCCGTCCGGACAGCCGCCCTGGATCATGAAGCCGTTGATGACACGGTGGAAGATGAGGCCGTTGTAGAAGCCCTTTTTCACCAGGCTGATGAAGTTGTTGACGGTATTGGGGGCGATTTCGGGATAAAGCTCTGCTTTGATAAGATCGCCGTTTTCCATTTCAAAAGTAACGATTGGATGCTGTGCCATATTGAATTCTCCTTTGATGTAAATTAGTATTTTATCTGCGGACGCAGTCCCGGGTGATCTCGCCTAAGGAGGCCACACCGCACATAGCCATGGTATCCTTGAGCTCCGCACCGATCTTGTTGATATAGGCTTCGACGCCTTCCCGGCCGCCGCCGTAGACGGCTGTGACGAAGGGACGGGCGATGATGACAGCGTCGGCACCGAGAGCCAGAGCCTTGAAGACATCGGTGCCGGAGCGGATGCCGCCGTCCACCAGAATCTTCATGGAATCACCCACAGCCGCTGCGATTTCCTCCAGGACCTCTGCGGTGGAGGGACACTGGTCAAGAACACGGCCGCCGTGGTTGGATACTACGATGGCCGCAGCGCCCGCTTCCTTCGCCTTCAGAGCGCCCTTGACGGTCATGATGCCTTTTACGATAAAGGGTACGCCTGCGGCTTCGCGGATGGCGCGGAGCTCTTCCACGGATTTACTGCCGGCGGGCGGGTTCAGGTTCTGGAGGAAGGGAAGGCCTGCGGCGTCAATGTCCATGGCTACGGCGAAGGGATTCGCATCGCGCACCAGAGTCATCTTCTCACGGATGGTCTCGATGTTCCAGGGCTTTACGGTGGGGATGCCAAAGCCATTCGCATTCTTGATGGCCTTGGTGGCTGCCACCATGACATTGCTGTCGGTGCCGTCGCCGGTGAAGGCTGCGATACCGAATTCTGCGCAGGCGGAGACCAGAATGTCATTGTAGCTGACATCGTTCAGGGAGTCGCCGTAGTGCAGGTTCACGGCTCCCACGGGGCCTGCGAAGAAGGGATACTGAAAGGTCTTGCCGAAGAGGGAGAGGCTGGTATCGATGGGACGCTTCTCCACCAGGGTGTCCATCTGCACCCGGATTTCCTTCCATTTATCATAGTTGCGGATAGCGGTATCGCCGATGCCCTTCGCTCCCGGACCGGGCATTCGGTTGCCGCAGGCCCGGCCGTTGCACTCGGGGCAGGCCTTACAGACCTTTCCGACGCGCCCGCGGGCATGTTCGATGCATTCATTGTAATTCATGGTATGTACCTCTTTCGTAACTGTTCAGTACCTTCACAGTTACGAATGCAAAATCCATGAGAATCGGCTTCGCCGATGGGATTTTGCACTC
>CAVKIR010000317.1:0-2256 GCA_963656395.1 Prevotella sp. CAG:279 | reverse complement strand
GAACCTGAATTACCTCTTCGAGGCCAGCGTCGGCGGCGGCATTCCGATTATCCGGCCGCTGCAGACCTGTCTTACCGCAGATGAGATCGTGAAAATCAGCGGTATCCTGAACGGAACCACGAACTATATCCTGAGCAATATGACCTACGGCGGAGCAAATTTTGACGACGCCTTAAAGGACGCCCAGGAGAAGGGCTACGCGGAGCGCAATCCGGAGGCAGATGTCGAAGGCTATGACGCCTGCCGGAAGATCGCGATCCTGACCTCTCTTATCAGCGGTCAGAGGGTAGACTTCGAGGACATCTATACCGAGGGCATCACGAAGGTGACGGCCGAGGATATCCGCTATGCACAGAAGCTGGGACGCGTCATCAAGCTCCTGGCCAGAAGCAAGAAGGAGGCCGACGGCAAGTACTATGCCATGGTGGCGCCCTTCCTCATCGATGCAGAGCATCCGCTCTACAGCGTGAACGGCGTCTTCAATGCCATCTTCGTAGAGGGTAATATGCTGGGCGATTCCATGTTCTACGGAAGCGGAGCCGGAAAGCTCCCCACCGCCAGCGCGGTAGCAGCGGACGTGGTAGACGCGGCAAAGCACCTGGGCGAGAACCTGGGCTTCTGCTGGGGCGACGAGAAGCTGGCTCTGGGCGATACGAAGGACGACAAGCACCGTTTCCTGGTGCGCGCAAAGGGCGATGCCAAGGCAGATAAAGCAGCGATGGAAGCCCTGTTCGGATCGGTAGAGCTCGTAGACGCAGGCCTCCCCGGTGAGTTCGGCTTCGTGACGGGAAGCTTAAGCGAGGCAGAGTACGCGGAGCGCGCCGCAAAGAGCGATGCCATCCTGAATCGCATCCGCATGGAGGGCTAAGCGATCATGAAATATGTAATCGTACTGGGCGACGGCATGGCCGACGAGCCCATCGAAGCTTTGGGAGGCAGGACGCCTCTGGAATATGCCCAGACGCCCACCATGGACGCTCTGGCGAAGACAGCCGAGATCGGACTGGCACATACGATTCCGGAGGGCATGAAGCCGGGCAGCGATACCGCGAACCTGTCTGTCTTAGGCTACGATCCCAGACAATACTATACCGGACGTTCTCCCTTGGAGGCCTTGAGCATCGGTGTCGATATGAAAAGCGATGACATCGCCCTTCGGACGAACCTCATCACCGTATCCGACGGGGATGAGCCCTATGAGGAGAAGACGATCCTTGATCACAGCTCCGGGGAGATCAGCACCGAGGACGCGGCGATTCTCTTAGACGCCGTACGGGCTGAGCTAGAGAATGCAAACTATCATTTCTATGTAGGTACCAGCTACCGGCACCTGCTCATCTGGAGCAAGGGAAGCGTCGTAGAGCTGACCCCGCCCCATGACGTACTGGGTCAAAAGGTGGGCGACTATCTGCCAAGTGATCCGGTATTGCGGGACATGCAAAAAAAGAGCTACGAGATCCTCTCGCAGCATCCGCTGAACTTAAAGCGCAAGGAACAGGGCTTAAATCCTGCCAATTCCTGCTGGTTCTGGGGTGCGGGCACCCGTCCTGCTCTAAGCTCCTTTGAAGAAAAGAATCACAAAAAGGGCGCCATGATCTCTGCGGTCGATCTTCTAAAGGGCATCGCCGTGGGCGCAGGGATGAAGAACATCACCGTGGAGGGGGCGAACGGCCAGCTCCATACGAATTACGAGGGCAAGGCACAGGCGGCCGCGGACGTACTCTTAAAAGAGGGCTATGACTTCGTCTATGTCCATGTGGAGGCTCCCGATGAGATGGGACATCAGGGCAGCGTCGAGCGAAAGGTGCAGTCCATTAAGTACCTCGATCAGAGGCTCATTGCCCCGCTTAAGAAGGCACTGGACGCCTCCGGCGAGGACTACCGGATGCTGATTCTGCCGGATCATCCGACTCCCATCCGGGTGCGGACCCATACCAGCGACCCCATTCCCTATCTGCTCTATGACAGCCGGAAGGCCTATGAGGGCGGCGCAGGGGTCTATAATGAGGCGGCAGCGAAGGGAAGCGGCATCGACGTGCCCCAGGGCTTTACGCTCATCGACAAATTGTTTTCCGCGTAGGTGGCAGCCCCACCCGCGTAGAAATAGATAGAAGGATTTAATGAGGAGAAAAGACAATGTTGATAGTGAAGAAATTTGGCGGAACCTCCGTAGGCGATAAGGACCGCATCCTGAATGTGGCCAGAAGATGCGCCGAGGACTTTAAGAAGGGCCATGACATCGTTCTGGTGCTCTCC
>CAVKIR010000316.1:0-2264 GCA_963656395.1 Prevotella sp. CAG:279 | reverse complement strand
TTTGCACTCCCAATTCATGTTCATACGCCCTCAGCAGCTAGTGCTTCGGGCTGTCCTGAATAGTTACATTTTTTCACATTTATTATATGATAGCTTTTTTCCTGACATTTATCAAGCCTATTTATCAGATTTTCGAAATTATTTTACCCCTTATTCGTCGGTCGAGCCGCTCTTTTCGAAGCTGATAAATTTGGAATCTGATGTGTAATTTTCCATATGCAGTGTGCCGGACAGGGATTCCAGATCGCCGTAGATATCATGGATCCGCCCCATCTTATCCTCCAGGTCATCGCTGCTTCCCAGTGCCACCTTCACCTCACCGAAATACAGGTTCAACGTAAGGTCTGTGCCGAACTCGATTCTGTCCGGACCAAGCTCGTATTTCTTCAGCAGCTGGGTGATGCTTAAGATTCGATCAAAGATCTTATCATCCTCCACAGCCAGCTTCTGGTAGAGAGCCAGAGAGCTGAATCGCACTCCGGAGATGCCGGGAATTCCCTCCTTGACCTCTGCCGAGCTCTCGACTACGACTCCGTCCTTGTCAAAATAGAAATTGGAACCCATGTAGGTCACGTAGCCGATGACACTCTTCTCGTAGACACGGATCTTCACCTTGCCGATCCCCTGAAGGCTCACCTCGATCTTGTCCACGAAGGGAATCTCCTCTTTGTTGAAATACTTGTATTTCAAATAGAGAAAAATGGAATTTTCCGTATATCGATCGGTAATGATCCGATCCCGAATCTCCTGCTCGCTGTAAAAGCTGTTGCCGGTTATCTCCACCTTTCGGATTTTAAACAGGCTGATCACGCCGAAGGAGAGAAGAACCAGCACCAGAAGCACGAGAAGAAGTGTAAGCACTCCCTTTCCTCTTCTTTTTCTGGCTTTTATCTTTTCACGTTCCCGAAATTTCAGCATGCTTTTCCCCTGATCTGTTTATCCCTGATCCGTATTTATTCAGGAAGCGCCCGGACATACTCTTTGAACATTCTTCCCCGCTGCTCGTAATTGTCGAACATGCCCCAGCTGGCGCAGGCCGGTGACAGAAGCACGGCATCGCCGCTCTCTGCCTTTTCTGCGCAGACTTGCACTGCTTCCTCCAGACTCTCGGTAAATACAAGCTTCGTAAAGCCGTGCTTTCTCGCAGTCTCGGCGATCTGCTGCGCCGTCTGTCCCAGAAGCACCAGCCACTTGACCTTATCGCCGAAGCACTCGATCCAGTCGTCGAAGGTCACGTGCTTGTCGTAGCCGCCGCCGATGACGATGGTGGGGCGGTTCATAGCCTGCACGGCCTTGATGGATGCGTCGGTATTCGTTCCCTTGGAATCGTTATAGTAAGCGACACCCTTCTTTTCTGCCACGAACTCGATGCGGTGTTCTACGGCGGTGAAACGGATGACTGTCTCGCGGATATTCGGGAGGGGAACGCCCATGGCTGCTGTGATCGCCACGGCTGCCATCACGTTCTCATAATTGTGCGTTCCGAGAAGCTTCAGTTCCGTCACATCGCAGATGTTCGTCCGACCGGAGGCATCCGCGTACACAAGCTCCCTGCCCTCCATGTAGACACCCCGATCCAGTCTATGCTCCCGGCTGAAATACAGAACCGAAGCCTTGCAGGTCTCGCCGAAGCGGCGGGTCTCCTCGTCGTCATAATTCAGAACACAGGTGTCATCCTCGGTCTGATTTTCCGCTATCTTCTCTTTGGTCTCGATATAACACTCCATCGTATGATGGCGGTTCAGATGATCCGGGGTAATATTCAGGATCGCGCTGACCTTCGGATGAAAGTTCTCGATGGTCTCCAGCTGGAAGCTGCTGATCTCTGCAGCAGTCACGCTGTTCTCCGTCATCTTCAGAGCCTCCTGGGTATAGGCGGTTCCGATATTGCCCACGACGAAGACCTCCGGGTAATAGCTCTTGAAGATCTCGCCCACCAGCGTCGTTGTAGTAGTTTTTCCGTTTGTTCCGGTAATTGCTGCAATTCTGCCCTTACCGAAATGATAGGCCAGCTCTACTTCGCCCCAGATGGTCGCACCGTTTGAGCGCAGCTCCTCCACCAGCGGCAGATCCACCGGCACACCCGGACTCAGAATCACAAGTCTTGTCTCCTTCTTCAGACTGTCCGGAAATGCGCCCAGCACAAGCTTACACCGGCTGTCCTCGGGGAGCCTTCCACGTACTTCCTCCTCGGTCAGTGCTTCATTGCTGTCATAGAGGGTCGGCACTGCTCCTGCCGCCTCCAGAAGCTTCACAGCTCCGAT
>CAVKIR010000315.1:0-2270 GCA_963656395.1 Prevotella sp. CAG:279 | reverse complement strand
CCCGATCTGTCAGCTGCAGTGCAAATACATCTGTTCCCGGAACCAGCGTTCCTGTCACCAGAATAACCATACGTATTACCCTCATCCCTTAAAACTTCACCAGCGTATAATGCTCCGTCGTATATAAAATCTCAATCTCGCCATTACCCTCCAGCTCATCCAGGCGCGGCATGGGTGCGTTCACATCCGGAGCGACGATCATATAATTGGCTCCCAGATCTGCAGCGGCATTGAGCACATACTGCGAATCAAACATGCCTGACGTCACCTTCTCATGCAGCTCCCGGATCGCATCCGGATATGCTCCCTCCTCCGCGATATCTGCACCATAGAGCAGCCGAATATCACCGGAGACCTGGCGGATCAAGGGCAGAAAATTATCGTCCGCGATCACGGTTTTGTCGCCTTTCAGCGCATCCAGAATCAGACAGATCTCCATCTGCTCCTCCAGCTCCGGATTTCGCGTGCTGTAGCCGTCCTGGCTCCAGTCGGCCCTTACATAGACAAAGGTTCCTGACCAAAGAACCAGGCACAGGGAAAAGATCAGCCACACAAGCTTCTGTGAACCCTTTTTCAGCTGACTCATGCGGTGTACGAATGCATAAGCTATCATCTGCAGAGCCGGAAGTGCCCAGAGCAGGTGATAATAGGTTCCTTCTCCGGTCAGATACCGGCTGCAAAGCCAGGTGAAGGGAAGAAAACAGAACAGCAGGATCCATCCCATACTGAACCAGAGGTATCCGGTCACCAGACGACTTTTCTTTTTGAATAGATATATATAGATCAAGGATGCCAGGAACAGAGCAAAATACCCCTGATAGGTCATCACATCCTGATTCCATGTACCACGCAGGAACTCAATCAGCTCTTTCATGTTCTGCTCCTCTCATGACCGCCGCTGCGGCTTTTACCACAAGCCAGATGACGGCCGGAATTACGATGCAGACCCGCATAGAATCATCGGTCCAGGGGTAAAGCATCAGAAAGGCACCCCACATCCACTGCTTCGCAGCGCCGAACATATTTAAGATACAGATAGCAATGCCATATAACAAGCCCTTCCATCTTTCTCCACCCAGAAGCTCCAGCCCGATGCTGTACTGCATGCTGTAAAAGAGCAGGAGCAGCCAGACCGGAATCACCTTGTAGACCAGGGTCAATATCGTTCCCGGGAAGATAGAGGCCAGCAGTGCATAAAAGACTGTATAGACCGGATAACGGACTGTGTCCTGTCCCTCGTAATAGGGAAGGCCGGTCATCGGATTCGTGGCTCGAAGATTCCCGTCTGTCAGGATTGTATTGATATCAATCGCCATGTGATCACTGCTGTAGCTTTCCTGTATGGCTCCGTTTTTGGAAATCTGGACTCCCACCAATCCCAGGAAGAGCAGCGTCAAAAGAATTGTAAGCACCCTCCTCTTGTCTGCCCTCTCCGGTCTTCGCTTTCCGACTTCCGCTTTCCCTGCCTTGAGAATCGCAAGGAGCGTCACCAGCAGGCTGACGATCCGATAGACTGTATAGATCCCGGTCAGCTCCCAATGCACCAAGCTGCCGAAGCACAGGATAAGCCGAAGGGAAGCGAATTCCCACAGGACTCCCTCCCACCAGAAGCGTATCCGAAGCTTCAGGGGCTGCTGAAAAAGAAGCTCCACGAGGCATCCTGCCAACACAGGATACAGGAACAGATAATATACCATTCTGATCAAATGCATCATGCTAATTCACCCGATAAATCTTACTTTTCTCTGTCTCAGCCACCAGGCTGAAGTATTGACTGTCGTCAAGAATCGTGGTGTCCTTATTCATTACCATGTATTGAAGGGACAGACCTGTCATCCAGTCATGATAAGCCTGACTGTCCCAGGAGATTCCTTCTTTCATCGCTTCGTTCACGGAATCCGTAATCGAAGTCTGCTCATAGAGAATCCTGATGGAAGGGTCATATTGTCTCGCTGTCAGATACAGATTCTCATCCTCAAAATAGACCTTTGGCTCCTCTGCTCCATCTGCATGAATCAATTCCGTCGTCCGAATCAGTTCATCCTGCACCTTATAGATATTTTCCGTCCGGTAGGTTCCCGTATCGGTGCGGATGGTAAAAAAGGTAAGCAGCACCAGGAAAACACCAAGGAAAATTCGTTTTCCTGCGGACTCTATTCTGCTGAAGAGCTGCACGCCCACATAGCCTATGATCAGCAATACCGGATACATCCAGAGAAAGCGGTAGCCTCTGGTGGCAAAGCCGTCAAACTTTGCATACAGAAGCTTCA
>CAVKIR010000314.1:0-2271 GCA_963656395.1 Prevotella sp. CAG:279 | reverse complement strand
GTTCCCGGCATTCTGGAAAATGACCCTTAGGCGAAATCTGGCAAAAAACGGAATATGATAACTCAACGGCAGGGCATGCTTCTGCTTTCGGCGGCTCAGATCCCGCCGCAGGAATTTCAGCGGCGACAAGCTCAGCTTCCGCCTGAGTACGAAGTAATTAACCAGCATCATCAGAAGCACCGGAACCACCGTGGTCTCCAGGAAGGCCTCCGCATTCCAAACTGTCACGTAGGTAGGCAGACTGTAGCTGCCGTAATACATTCCGGCACAGACCTCCTTTAAGAACGTATAGCCCAGGATATTGCCGACCAGGGCGCTGATCAGCGTTACGATCAGCGGCATCGTCATATAATGCCGGATCAGTTCATGCTTCGTATAGCCGGAGGCCCTTAAGGTACCGATGACATTGGCCTCTCTGGAAATAGTATTGCCGGTGGTGATTCCGAACACGAAGGCCATAATCAGGATGATGATATACAGGAGAATGACCATCATGGCCTTATCTCCTCCCATGTCTTCTCCTGTGAACTGAATCGCCTGATTCTGATAGGTGGGAACAAAATTTTCCAGATCTGCCTCATTTAAAATGCCCTGCATCAGATCCTCGGCGGCGTCCTGCTCCGCCTCTCCCTCCGCAGGTGTCACGTTATATCTCCAGGCGTAATTCCAGAATAATTCATCCTTTCCGAAATCCGCGAACATCTCCGGCGTCACGATGGCCACGCCGAACTTCACCGCATCAAACATACTGTCGTTATTATCCGAAAAGAGACAGCTGTAATCGGACAACGCCACCAGACCGGTGACCGTCCAGGAACGGGTGCCGCTCTCCAGCCTGTCACCGACGGTCAGCCCGTTATTGTCCGCATACATCCGGTCGATGGCGATCTCGTCCGTGCCCGTGGGCATCGACCCCTCCATCAGGCAGACCAGATCCACCTGAGCCCGCTCCCGGTAGATCCGAAGAGTGCTGCCATTGGTCAGGGCTTCCTCTGCATAGAACAGCTCATAGACTGTGACACCCAGATCCTGAATGGCTTTCAGCTGCGCCTTGTTGGCCTTCTCGCCCAGGCGAAAATGGCCGTCCTCGATCCTGTATTTTTCAAAGCCCTCATGATAGGCAATGATCATGCTGCTGTCCGCCACCAGAAAGCCCGATACCAGACTGATGGTTCCGGCCAGCAGGAGGAAAATCACCAGGTATTTTCCAAATTCACTTTTCAGCTCACGCCATAAGCGCTTCCGCAGCGGATTTTTCATACGTGCCTCCTACCATTCCAGCTCCTCTGCCGGAAGCTTATGCTCGTTACGGTAATCCTTCCGGATCATGCCGTCGCGAAGCCGCACGACACGATCCGCCATGTCCTTGATGGCGTCGTTGTGCGTCACCATGATGACCGTATTGCCGTACTTTCGATTCACGGTCTCGATGAGCTTCAGGATGTCCTTGGAGGTCTGATAGTCCAGGGCTCCGGTGGGCTCGTCGCAGAGCAGGATATCCGGGTTCTTCACGATGGCGCGGCCGATGGCGGTACGCTGCTGCTGGCCGCCGGAGAGCTGGTTCGGCAGCTTCCCCCTATGCTCGTAGAGTCCCAGGGTGTGAAGCAGCTCGTCCACGTCCAGGGGCTTATCGCTTAAGTACGCGCCCACCTCTATATTTTCCTGAACCGTCAGGTTTGGAATCAGGTTGTACATCTGGAAGATGTATCCCAGATGCTTCCGACGGTAGGCTGTCAGTTTTTTCTCGTTCATATCGGCCATCCGCTCACCCTCGATGCAGATGTCGCCCTCGTCGGCCGCATCGATGCCGCCGATGATATTCAGAAGTGTGGATTTGCCGGAACCGGAGGGTCCAAGCAGCACACAGAATTCGCCCCGCTCCAGGGACAGGTTGATGCCCTTTAAGACCTCGACCCGGCTGTCGCCGGAGCCAAAGGATTTTTTAATATCGTGAATGGTAAGAAACATAATTTGCACTCCCAAATCATATTCATATACTCTCAGCAGCCAGTGCTTCGGGCTGCCCTGAACAGTTAACTCTTCTCTATCTGATCAATTACCTCTGCCCGTATCCGGTTAGTTCCAACTAACCTTGTGATCAAATTATAGTACAAGTGGAAACGAATTTCCAGACTTTTTTACCCAAATCTTGGTATTTTGTCCAAAAAAAGTTACTGTACAAACGCCAGCCAGTCCATGATGGCTCGCAAAGGCGACCCTATACAGGAATAAATGGTGCTCAAGTGTTCCTCGCAGGGATTCTCTATGAAT
>CAVKIR010000313.1:0-2272 GCA_963656395.1 Prevotella sp. CAG:279 | reverse complement strand
ATCTACCATGGTTTCAAACATGGAACCCACGATGGAATCCGGGTCGCTGAAGTAGGAGGAGAGATATTTCTGAACATCTTTCCGTTCCCATCCCAGGTAATTCACGGCCAGGTCCAGATAGGCGTGGATGCCGAGGGTGGCTTTGGAGTTGGCCTCCAGCAGTTCGCCAAGCAGCGAATCCAGTCCATTATCCAGCCGATAGGAGAGGGCCTCCACATAAGCGGCCCAGCCCTCCGAGTAGCCGGAAAAGCTTAGAATCTTTCGCAGATCCGAATTGCAGTGGGTGTGGAACCATACCGTCTGGTATAAGTGTCCCGGGTAGCCTTCATGGGCAATGGTATTGTAGAGGGGCTGGTTGTCATAGATGGGATTCCGGTTAATGTAGATGACGTTCTGGGAACTGTCATCGATCGGTGAAGATAAGTAAAAGGCAGGGCTTAAGGAAAGCTCCAGAGCTTTTGGCACATCCTTTAAGGTATAGCTGCATTCCGGAAGCTGAGGGAAGTCCTTTATGGTCTGCTCCTTTAATTCCTCCATAATGGCGGTGGGTTCGGTCTGGCGGTACTGGTAGCTGTCCAGCAGGGATTCCAGCTCCGGATGCTCCGACAGCAGTTTAGAGGTGATCTGCAGATTGTCAGAAATTTCCTGCTCGGTAGCTGTCAGAAGCTCATCAACAGAGTGGTAGGAGGTCCCGGTTTTTGTGTATACAAGATACTCGTAGTAGGCTTTTCCGTCCGGGTATCCGCACATACCCTTTTCGTTGGTGCCGGTGCCTTTCAGCTTTTCCAGGCCATCGATCAGCAGCTTGTAGGCCGGAATAAAGTGCTCCTCCAGGGCGGCTTCGTTCCGGGCGCAAAGTTCTTTTTTCGCATCATCGGTCAGATCCGGAAGAGCATCTAACCGTTCTTTGAAGGAGTCGATCATGAAATTATTGCCCGGAACCAGCAGATAGCTTTTGCAGGATTCAATGACATGGTCGATGGAGGTATCGCTCATCATCAGTCCGGCTTCGGCCTTTTCCTGCTCAAAGGAAAGAATCTGTCCGTAAAAGGTATCCAGGTATTCCAGAATGTCCAGGTAGTCTTCCACGTCCTGGCGGGTGTAAAAGGTGTACTCACAGAGCAGCATGGGAAGCTGTGCCTGGGTGCCGATGGTGGGGGCGAGCGGCTGGCTGTAAAGCTCCAGACCATCCCCCTTTTTCTCGGTGTTCATCAGGCTTTCCAGAATGCGGAGCGTGAGCTTCTGGTCTTCTGTCAGCAGGGTGGTCTGAAAACCGGAGAGTTCCTTTCGCAGCTCCTTCTGATCCTTGCGGGTCTGCTGAAAGGCTTCCATGGAGATGGGGGCGATCAGCGCATCTGCTTCTGTGATGCCGCGGGCCTCTGGGTTTTTCAGAAGAAAATGCAGGTCCAGGCGGGAAGCGGAAATTTCATCCTGAAACAGACTCTCCTCAAAATCCGCGAAGCGCTGTTGTTCCTTTAGGCTGCGTTCTGTGAGCTGCTCGTAATCTGAGCCGGTTTCTTCCTCGTAAGGGGCGGCAGTTGTGGGCTGCGGTGCCCGGGACGCAGGAGCACAGGAGCTGAGCAGTGCAGCACAGAGGGCTGCCGACAGAAGCCGTGGGAAACCGGCCGGCCCGATTCCTGGTTTATGGTTTTTATGCATGAAGTGATCCTCCAAAATGGTCTTAAGTGTTCCTAATTATATAATATACACGGGGGAAATACAATATATGCGGTTTGCAGGGGCATGCGGAAGCCGCGCATTATATTGAGTTTTCGAGGACTTTATGATATAGTTGATTTAATCAGCGCAGCAAAAAACAGGTCTGCGCAGTTGCTGAGCCGGTTGTGCGGAAACAGAATCAGTCACATTTGACAGGCAGATCGGCAGCGAAAGTTTAGGAGGAATTTGGCTCATGTGTCAGAATGAAAATTGTAATTGTAAGAAACCGTATTATATCACCACCGCGATCGCCTATACATCCGGCAAGCCGCACATCGGCAATACCTACGAGATTGTACTGGCAGACAGCATCGCGCGTTTTAAGAGAGAGCAGGGCTACGATGTCCGCTTCCAGACCGGTACCGACGAGCACGGCCAGAAAATCGAGTTAAAGGCCGAGGCAGCAGGCGTAACTCCGAAGCAGTTTGTAGATGATGTGGCAGGCCAGATTAAGACCATCTGGGATCTGATGAACACTTCCTATGACAAATTCATCCGCACCACCGATGCCGACCATGAGGCTCAGGTACAGAAAATCTTCAAAAAACTGTAC
>CAVKIR010000312.1:0-2288 GCA_963656395.1 Prevotella sp. CAG:279 | reverse complement strand
CTATAACGGCATTCCGCATCTTCTGATTCCGGTGGTTACAGATCCAAAGAAAGCAGCCGGAGCCCTGAACTGGGCTGTGGCGGAGATGACACACCGCTACAAGCTCTTTGCGGATTATAATGTCCGGAATCTGGCCGGTTACAATGAAAAGCTTAAGAATATCGAGCAGATAGAGGATGATACCAAGCCGCAGAAGCTGCCCCAGATCGTCATCGTGGTGGATGAGCTGGCGGATCTGATGATGGTAGCACCGGGCGAGGTGGAGGATGCCATCTGTCGTCTGGCTCAGCTGGCCCGTGCTGCGGGAATCCATCTGATCATTGCGACCCAGAGACCTTCTGTGAATGTCATCACAGGTCTCATCAAGGCGAACATGCCCTCCCGTATCGCCTTCGCTGTCTCTTCGGGCGTGGATTCGAGAACCATTCTCGATATGAATGGTGCAGAGAAGCTTCTGGGAAAGGGTGACATGCTCTTTTATCCTTACGGATATCCGAAGCCGGTTCGTGTCCAGGGTGCCTTTGTGTCCGATGAAGAGGTCGGCGCAGTGGTGGAATTCTTGAAGGAGCATAACAGCGGCAGCAGCTACAGCACGGCCGTGGAGGAACATATCAATACAGCCCAGACGACGGAAAGCGAAGGCAGTGCCGGAGGCCAGAGTGACGGCCCGGAGCGGGACGCCCTGTTCGCGGAGGCGGGAAGATTTATCATCGAGAAGGATAAGGCCTCCATCGGTATGCTGCAGCGGTGGTTCAAGGTGGGCTTTAACCGGGCCGCGCGGATTATGGATCAGCTCGCAGAGGCCGGCGTGGTCGGCGAGGAAGCCGGAACGAAGCCCCGGGAGATCCTGATGACGCCGGAAGAATTTGAACGATACCTGGAAGAGTATGTCTGATTAAATTACCAAAGAGAGGAAGCTTTATGAAGTGTCCGAATTGCGGGTGTGAATTGGAAGCAGGGAAAATATATTGTGACCATTGCGGACACGAGATACAGATTGTCCCGGATTATGATCCCCTGGATGAACTTCTGCTTGTCCGGGAGGAACCGCCGGAACCACAGGCACCGGCAGCAGATGCCGAAGCCGACACCGGATCCGATTCCGAAGAACCCGCGGCAGAGAAAAAATCGCATTTAGCCCTAAAGTGTGTACTTTTTCTAACGGTGCTGCTTCTGTGCGGCTGCGTGTTCCGCTTCTCCTATGACGCGATAACCAGAGATTCCAATTATTCCTACCAGCTTCGAAGAGGAAAAAGGTATGCAAAAAAGGAGGAGTACGAACAGGCTATCCCGTATCTGATCCGGGCACTTGAGCTGGAGAAGAAAGAGAAGGCGGATGATACGGAGGTGCTTTGTCTGCTGGCCGATGCGCTCGCTAAGACCGGTGACGGTGACGCAGCGGTATCCTGCATGGAGAAGGCGATCGAGACAGAGAGAAAGACCGCTGGTGAGAGCAAAGCTCTGAAGGAGCTCTATCTGGATATGATGAATCTGCTGAATGAGACAGGGCAGACGGAGCTGGTGAGCAGGGTCATCAAGGACTGCCCCTACGAGGATATCCGGGAGATGTTGGCGCCCTATCGCATCGAAAAGCCGGTCTGTGATACACCGGAGGGCACCTATTCTTATTATCTGAGACTGCATCTGTCGGCAGAGTACGGCTCGGTTTATTATACGCTGGACGGTACCATGCCCACGAAGGACAGCGAACGCTGCGAGGGGCCGATCGAGCTGACCGAGGAGGGCGACGTTCTGCTTTGCGCCGTTGCCATCAATAAAAAGGGAATGGTAAGTGAAGCACTGGTATTGGCCTATACATTGGATTTTCCGGCTGGAGACAGCGATGCAGCCGAGAAATAAACAGAGGAGGAATCAACTATGGTAAAGCATCTGGTTATGTGGAATTTCAAGGAGGATTTTCCGGAGGAGAAAAAAGAAGCCCTTGCAAAGGAGGCAGACGCTCGCCTGAAGGCACTGGTGGGACAGATCAAGGGACTCACCTTTGCGGAAATGAAGCTGAACCGGCTTCCGGGAAGCAATCGGGAGCTTCTGCTGGTATCGGACGTGGAGACCGCAGAGGATCTGGCGGCTTATCAGGTACATCCGCTTCATGTGGCGGTAGCGACGGAGATCATCAAGCCGGTTACCTGTGACCGCGCATGCTTCGATTACGAAGTATAGGTTTTTTTGATTTGTTAAAAATCGATCAAACAGTTGAAATCTATGAAAAATTGCATTATTATAAAAAGGATGAGTTGAGTTTAGCCGTGGGAGGGGAGTCCGACGGC
>CAVKIR010000311.1:0-2298 GCA_963656395.1 Prevotella sp. CAG:279 | reverse complement strand
CCTGTCCGGCGGTCTCGATCCGGCAGCCCTGCATATGCCGAAGCGCTTCTTCGGCGCGGCTCGCAATATGCGTGAGGGCGGAAGCCTGACTATCCTGGCGACCGCACTTGTGGAGACCGGAAGCAAGATGGACGACGTCATCTACGAGGAATTCAAGGGAACCGGCAACATGGAGCTGGTGCTGAACCGGAAGCTCCAGGAGAAGCGCGTCTTCCCGGCCATCGACATTCCGAAATCCGGAACCCGCCGCGAGGATCTGCTGCTGACGAGCGAGGAGCTGGAGGCCATCGAGATCATCCGCAAAGGACTGAATGGCTTAAAGCCCGATGAGGCGGTGGAAAATATTCTGAATATGTTCGCCCGAACCAAAAATAATGCGGAATTTGTGCAGACCGTAAAAAAGAACAAGATCATCTGAAATATGCACTGAAAAAAATACAACTTTTCCCCGAATACGCTTCTTGACTTTTAAAAAAAGAGGACTATAATGCAAGCAAAATCGCAACTGCGAAGGTACTGAACAGTTACGAAAAGTCAAATGACAGAAAGATAGGCATCGAGGAGGAGTTACATTATGAACACGCTTGTAATTGTAGTAATCGCAGCGGTGTGCCTGCTGGCAGGCTACACCCTTTACGGCCGTTGGCTGGCGAAGAAGTGGGGCATCGATCCCCAGGCCAAGACCCCTGCCGTTCAAAAAGAGGATGGTCAGGACTATGTACCCACGAACGGCTGGGTAGTATTCGCACATCAGTTTTCATCCATAGCCGGCGCAGGCCCTGTGACCGGAGCCATTCAGGCTGCGGCCTTCGGCTGGCTTCCGGTACTGCTCTGGATTCTCATCGGCGGCATTTTCTTCGGAGCTGTCACCGACTTCGGAGCTCTCTACGCCAGTGTGAAGAATGAAGGAAAGTCCATGGGACTGCTGATCGAGAAATACATCGGAAAGACCGGCCGGAAGCTGTTCCTGCTGTTCTGCTGGCTGTTTACGCTGATTGTCATTGCGGCTTTCGCGGATATGGTAGCCGGAACCTTCAATGCTTACACGGTTACGGAAGAGGGCAAGACCGTTCTGGCAGAGCTGGCCAATGTCAACGGCGCAGCCGGAAGCATCTCCCTTTTCTTCATGGGCTTTGCGGTCGTCTTCGGACTGCTGCAGAAGAAGTTCCGCCTGGACGGCTGGAAGGAAGTTGTATTAGGACTTCTCTTTACCCTTGCTTCCCTGGGTCTCGGTATGAACCTGCCGCTGGAGGCAGGCAAGAGTACCTGGCTCTATGTGACCTTCGCCTATATATTCCTGGCGTCGGTACTGCCCATGTGGCTGATGAAGCAGCCCCGTGACTATATGACCACCTTCATGTTCGTCGGCATGATTCTCGGCGCGGTGGCAGGCCTTCTGGTGGCGCATCCGAATATGAATCTGCCGGTCTATACCGGTTTCCACAATGCGAACCTGGGCAGTATGTTCCCGATTCTCTTTGTCACCGTAGCCTGCGGTGCGGTGTCCGGCTTCCACAGCCTGGTATCCTCGGGAACCTCATCGAAGACCATCGAAAATGAGAAGGACATGGTAAAGGTCGGCTACGGCGCCATGGTTCTGGAAAGCCTTCTGGCAGTTCTGGCTCTCTGCGTAGCAGGCGCGGCAGCCTCCGCGGACGGCACGGCAGCAGTCGGTACCCCGTTCCAGATCTTCTCCAACGGCGTAGCCGGATTCCTGGAGATGTTCGGTCTCCCGGTCTATATCGCTCAGTGCTTCATGACCATGTGCGTATCCGCCCTGGCTTTGACCAGTCTGGACGCTGTGGCCCGGATCGGTCGTATGTCCTTCCAGGAGCTCTTCAGCGTAGATGATATGGAGCATGCGGAGGGCTGGAGAAGGCTGCTCTGTGATAAATACTTCTCCACCATTGTAACCCTGCTGGTGGGCTACATCCTGACTCAGATCGGCTACGCGAATATCTGGCCGCTTTTTGGCAGCGCGAATCAGCTCTTAAGCGCTCTGGTGCTGATTACCCTCTGCGTTTTCCTGAAGGTGACAGGTCGGGAGAATCGAACCCTGTTCCCACCTCTCATCGTGATGCTTCTGGTGACCTTCACAGCCCTGGTACAGAGAGCCATTGCCATGGTGAAGGCCTTCTCGGCCGGAACCGGCGTCTTCATGGTAGAGGGACTTCAGCTTGTGCTGGCGATTCTTCTGATGCTGTTGGGCGTGATTATTGTATACACCTCAGGCCGCGAGTTATTCCGTAGAAAGTAGGATTTCGGAAAATTCTGCTTGTAATTCATCCGGGCCTGTGC
>CAVKIR010000310.1:0-2319 GCA_963656395.1 Prevotella sp. CAG:279 | reverse complement strand
TATTGCGGTTACCTCAACTGCAACAGTGCCCGCAGCGGCTACAATGAGGCGAAACGGACCTGTGAGGCCCTGTGTCAGTCCTATCTGCAGCAGTACGGCGTGGAGGCTGTGATTGTGCGTCTGGCTCGCGTGTGCGGTGCAGATCGCAAAGACGATACTAAGGCCATGTCTCAATTTATGCAAAAAGCGGTACAGGGCGAAGACATCATCCTGAAAAGCAGGGGCAATCAGAGATATTCCTTTTGCTATATCGCAGATGCGGTCAGCGGAATATTAAAAGTTCTGCTGGACGGAAGGCCCGGAGAGGCTTATAATATTTCTGGTGCAGATGAAGGGATCACCCTGGGCGGTTATGCGGAATACCTTGCGGCACTTGCGAACCGGAAGGTGGTCTATCAGCTGGAAGAGAATGCCAGTGTATCCAAGGCCACCTATGCTCTGCTGGATACAGAGAAAATCCGAAATATCGGCTGGAAGCCGCACTTTGGTGTACGCGAGGGGCTGGAAAGAAGCTTCCGGATATATCGAAGCCGCATGCAGCAGGAAGTAGGAGTAGAATAAAAGGACATCACAATGATAGAAGTTAAGATCAATGAGGAAAGCTTTGCATATGATATTCATTCGTTGATTCAGGCCTTTTACGGCGGCGAGGAGGTACAGGTCCGTGTGGGGGATGCCTTCACGGAGGAGGTTCCGATTCAGATGGCTGTGCAGGTGACGGAACAGGATATCTGCTTTTCGATTCGACAGAATGGGGCCTTTCGGGAGAAAGGCCATGTTTATGTAGAGAATCCGGACCGGAAGGCGGTCAAGAATCAGCTGAAAAGGCTGATGTATGACAAGCTCTGCGCCTTTACCGGTGAGACGCTGCCCTGGGGCACGCTGACGGGCATAAGACCCACGAAGATTCCCATGGCGATGCTGGAGGAGGGCAGGAGTAATCCGGACATCGCCCGGTACATGTGGGAGACCTATGATTGCAGCAAGGAGAAGGCAGCTCTGGCCATCTCCATTGCCAACCGGGAAAAAGAGGTTCTGAAAAATCTGGACTATGAGAACGGCTACAGTCTCTATGTGGGTATCCCCTTTTGCCCCAGCATCTGTCTCTACTGTTCCTTTTCTTCCTCCCCGATCAAGGTCTGGGAGAAGAGGGTAGAGGACTACCTGGAGGCCTTATTTAAAGAGCTCGCCTTTCTCGGGAAGGCCTATGCAGGCCGGAAGCTGAATACCGTCTACGTAGGCGGCGGAACGCCGACGACGCTGACGGCCGAGCAGCTGCATCGGCTCATGACCTGCATCGAGGAGCATTTTGACTTTACGAATCTGCAGGAATTGACAGTCGAAGCCGGACGACCCGACAGTGTGACGCCGGAGAAGCTGAAGGTGCTAAAGGATCATAAGGTGACCCGCATCTCTGTGAATCCCCAGACCATGAACCAGAAGACACTGGATATCATCGGCCGCAGGCATACGGTGGAGGAGACGAGGCAGGCCTTTTCCATGGCAAGAGAGGCTGGTCACGACAATATCAATATGGATCTCATCGTGGGACTTCCCGGCGAGGATATCGAGGACGTGCGCCATACCATGGAGGAGCTGCGCGAGCTCGACCCGGACAGCATCACGGTGCACTCCCTGGCGGTGAAGCGGGCAGCCCGTCTGAAGCTCTTTCGGGATACCTACGAGGAAATGGGACTCAAGAACAGTCAGGAGATTATGGACTTAACCTATCGGTATTGTGTGGAACAGGGCGTCTATCCCTATTATCTCTATCGCCAGAAAAATATGGCGGGGAATTTTGAAAATGTGGGCTATGCAAAGGTTGACAAAGCCGGAATTTACAATATACTGATTATGGAGGAAAAACAGACCATTCTGGCGGCAGGCGCCGGAGCCTCCACCAAATTTGTCTTCGCGGCGGATCACATCGAGCGTGTGGAGAACGTCAAGGACGTAAAGCAGTATATCGAGCGCATCGATGAGATGATCGAGCGGAAACGAAGCTTTATGGAGCAGCATGGTCTGATGCAGGAATGACAGAGGCCAAGATGAGTGAACAACATCCCCTTTCCTTCTTCGAGGAGGACGTCACCGAGGAGATCAACCACGGGATTCGAGTGAGCAATCTGGCAGGCGATCAGATTCCGCTGGGTGCGCGAATTTTACGGGTCTGCGATGTATACGCAGCTCTGACTTCCGACCGTCCCTACCGCAGTGCCTTTGATTCGGATGCGGCGGTGAAGCTGATGATCGATGAAGTGAAAAATTTTGGTTACAGTGTCAAAAGTCTGAGTCCACGACATGCTTGCATGTCGGTGG
>CAVKIR010000309.1:0-2322 GCA_963656395.1 Prevotella sp. CAG:279 | reverse complement strand
CCGTAAACCGGTGAGATTCCGGTACAAAATTGTGTTGCTGTAGAGTCAGCAAGCGGAGCACATCCCGGAAGATGGGAAGGGTCTTGACCCTTCGAGAACACAAAGAGTGACCTATCAGGAAACGAATTCACGTGGAGACACGTGAAGCTCGTTTCCTTTTTTTGTGCAATTTTGGTTACCGTGTCAAAAGTGAGGGAACATGAAAAACTTTGTAAATTTGCATCCAATATGCAGCTTTGCCTATTTTCTGTGTGTCATATTACTGATACTCCTGTGCAGGAACCCTGTTGTAATGCTGGAGGCCTGCATCGGTGCCCTGCTCTATCTGTGTATATTGGATGGAAAAAAGGCTATCACTGCTTTACGGCCTATGCTACCGATCGTATTTTTCATTCTCCTTGCAAATATGCTGACGAATCATCGGGGGGTTACGAATCTTTTTTTCCTTTTCAATCAATGGATTACGCTGGAATCCTGCTGCTATGGCTTGACCGCCGGGCTTTCTCTCATGGCCTTGGTTCTCTGGTTTCGCTGCTGTCAGGAGGTACTTACCAGCGATAAATTCCTGTATCTTTTTGGACAGGCAGCGCCCGGTACGGCGCTTCTGATTTCCATGGCTATGAATCTGATTCCGAAGCTGGAAGCGGAGCTGGGGGAGATTCGGGACTGCCAGGAGCTTCTTTATCCGGATACACAGGGAAAAATGGAAAAGCTTAAGAAAGCATTGCGCCATGTCTCCACCCTGCTTGGCTGGAGCCTCGAAAATGCAGTGGAACAGACCGATTCCATGAAGGCCAGAGGCTACGGAATCAAAAGAAGAACCACCTTTCATCTGTTTCGCTTTGAGACAAGGGACGGGCAGTTCCTGATGCTGCTCTTTTTGCTAGCACGAGGCTGTCTGATTGCTCGGTGCTTCGGCATGGGAACCATGGAATTTTATCCCAGGATGGACAGGCTGTTCCAAAGTCCCGGCGAATTCTTATTTTATCTCTTATTCCTGAGCCTGGTTTTGATTCCTGGGATTTTGGAATGGAAGGAAATACTCTTATGGCGCTCTTACGATTTGACAATCTAAGCTTTGCTTATCCGGAAGCTGGGAAGCGGGCTCTGCATCACATATCCTTCACCATGCAGGAAGGGGAATATCTTGTAGTCTGTGGCGAATCCGGCTGCGGAAAGACCACACTTCTTCGTATGGCAAAGCCGGAGATGACACCGGCAGGAGCCTGCGAAGGAACGGTATATTATCGGGAGCAGCCGTTGATAATCATGGATCGGGAAGCAAGTGCCCGGCAGATCGGATATGTACAGCAAAATCCGGACAATCAGATCGTGACAGATTATGTCTGGCATGAGATGGCCTTCGGCCTGGAAAATATGGCTCTTCCGACCCAGAGGATTCGTCGGCGGGTCAGTGAGATGGCCAGCTTCTTCGGTATGGAGGACTGGTTTCATAAGAAGACCCGGGAGCTGTCCGGAGGACAGAAGCAGATGCTGAATCTGGCCTCCATTCTGGTCATGGATCCGGAGCTGCTGATTCTCGATGAGCCCACCAGTATGCTGGATCCTCTGGCAGCCGAAAATCTTCTGTCGATGATTCATCGGATCAACCGGGAGCTGGGAGTGGCTGTGCTGCTCTGTGAGCATCGACTGGAGGAGGTCTTCCAGAGCGCCGATCGGATGCTCCTTATGCAGGAAGGAAGAATTGTGGAAGAGGATACACCGGATGGGATCCTAAAAAAGATCCCCAAAAGGCCGGACAGCTCCCGGATCTTCTATGGACTCCCGGGGGCTGTGCGAATCTTCGGCGAATTGCAGAACCGTGGTCTTTATCCGGAGAAGGAGAGGATTCCCTGCAGCATTCGCGAGGCCAGAGAAGCCTTTCAAAAGCTGGAACCGGACAGTGCTTATGTGGTCAGACAGCTTCCGGTACATAAAAAAAGCGAGAAACCGCTCATACAGGCAAAGGAGCTATGGTTTCGATATGAAAGAAAGGGCAGGGATATACTTCGAAGTGCAGACCTGACCCTCTATCCGGGCGAAATCGTGTCCCTTCTTGGTGGAAATGGAGCCGGAAAGAGCACATTTCTTAAAATGCTCGCAGGGCTTTTGAAGCACCAGCGGGGCAAAATCACCCGGAAAGAGGGACTTCGAATGGCTATGCTGCCCCAGAGTCCGAAGGCTCTGTTTCATTACGATACGGTCTGGGAAGAATTCCTGGAAAGTGACCGTATAGGACAGGAGGAAAAAGACGCAGCGGATCGAGCCCTTCGCATGGCAGACTTTCTGGAGCTCTCTGAGAAGTTTCAGAGCCATCCCTAT
>CAVKIR010000308.1:0-2336 GCA_963656395.1 Prevotella sp. CAG:279 | reverse complement strand
TCGATCTCCACATCGAAATCCATCCGGCCGGATACGTGATAGTCTACGCCCAGGAAGCCCGGACGATTCACCAGCTTGAGAGCCGCAGCCCGGAAATCGGCCTTCTCGGAGAAGCCGTAGGTCTCGACCCTGCAGGTGTGACCTTTCAGGATATCGTCGCAGTGGGCATCGTCCGCATTGACCAGCCCCAGATCGCACTGACGGAACAGGCGGCTCTTGCACTCCATGTACTCCTCGAAGCTGGCGTGCTCATTTTCTCCGATATGATCGGGTGCCAGGTTCGTAAAAATGCCGATATCGAACGGAATGCCTGCGGTGCGGTGAAGCTTCAGCCCCTGAGAGGATACCTCCATCACGACCACCTTACAGCCTGCCTCCACCATCTGAGCGAAGTACTCCTGTACCTCGTAGGACTCCGGCGTCGTATTGTGAGCCGGAATGTGCCTGTCACCGATGATGACCTCGATGGTGCCGATGAGACCGGTGCGAATGCCTGCATGCTCCAGAATGGAGCGGATCATGAAGGTGGTTGTGGTCTTTCCCTTGGTGCCGGTGATGCCGATGACCTTCAGCTTCTTCGCCGGATAGTGGAAGTAAGCTGCGGAAATCAGGGCCAGGGCGTAGCGGGTGTCCTCCACCAGCACCACCGCAGTGCCCGCCGGTACGTCCACCGGGTGCTCGGCCACGATGACCACCGCACCGTTCTTCGCCGCCTCGCCCGCCACGTCGTGGCTGTCGAAGGTCGCTCCCTTGATGCAGACAAACATGCACTCCTTCTTTACTTTTTTTGTATTGTATACAAGCTCGCCGACGTTCACGTCGATGCTGCCGCTTACGACCTCGTATTTCAGATCCTTTAATAATTCCCTTGCTGCTCTCATACGCTGCCTCCTATTCTACGTTACTGTTCACTCGTACCTCGTTCCAGTAACGATTCGCAGGCTCATTTAAAGTTTTGCTTCGCAAAAGGAGCCTGCTCACGCCCAAATCTTGTTCATACGCAGCCTGACAGCAAGTGTCTGGCTGCTGTTTGAACTGTAACTATTCTACCACAATCTCATATACAGTCCGGAAGGTCTTCCCCGCCTCCAGGCTCTGCTCGCCGTATTTATCCTTCAGCTCGCCGGTGAAGCCCTTGTTATCGCAGCGACCCAGCCAGGGCTCCAGGCAGAGGAAGGGCGCATGCTTCTGTACCGGAGACCAGATGCCTACGTGCTTCGCATCCGGGCAAAGCAAGGTGACGCGCTTCGTGCCGTCCGCCTCCTCGAGACTTACCTTCTTTACCTGACCTTCGTCGAAAATCATGGTGTCCGCATCGAAGGTATGGGCATCCACCGTGTAGACATGATCCCTCAGCGTAAGCGTCACCGGATGCTCTGCATCTGCGGTTCCGCTTGTCAGGTCGATGCCGGTGCAGGACAGACTGTCCTTCCCCTCGAATACCAGGCGGCAGCCCAGGACAGAATCCACGTTGAAGGCCGGATGGCCGCCGATGGAGTAGTACAGGGTCTTCGTGTCTGTGTTCCTGACTGTCCATTCTACACCGATGTGATTTCCGATAAGCCGGTGCGTTACCAGAAGCTCGAAATCAAAGGGATAATTCTTCTTTGTGGCCTCGGTGGATACCAGCCAGTGAGTCACAGCCTCTGTGCTCTGCTCTACGCACTCGAACTCGCTGTCCCGGGCGAAGCCGTGGGCGCTCATAGGATACTCCGTTCCTTCATAATGATAGACGCCGCCGTTTTGCTTTCCCACAAAGGGAAAGAGCAGCGGTGCGTGGCGGCCCCAATACTTCGGATCTGCATTCCACAGTACCTCTCGCTCCTTCTTCTTATCATATATACGGGAAAGCTCTGCGCCCGCATCGCTTACTTCTATCAAAAGCTCTGCATTCTCCAATGTCCGCATCTTACTACCTCCTGCCCGGCCGTGTCACCGGTTTATTCGCTATTATAGCATATCCGCCCACTCATTTCCAATCCTTAGGGGATATTTTCCTTTCTGTTAAGATTTTCAGTTACTGTACAAACGCCAGCCAACATCGGAGCAACTGAGAATATCTGCATTTAGAGACTTTCGATAACTGTTCAGTACCTTCGCAGTTACGAATGCAAAATCCATGAGAATCGGCTTCGCCGATGGGATTTTGCACTCCCAATTCATGTTCATACGCCCTCAGCAGCTAGTGCTTCGGGCTGTACTGAATAGTTACGACTTTCGATATGTTCATAATCTAGAAAGTTCGAACGGCTCCGTACAAATGAAATGTTCCTGGCTCAGGTTGAATCCGCAGGGATTCTCTATGCGCATCACTCCTTCGCCGAACTGCCGGACTT
>CAVKIR010000307.1:0-2339 GCA_963656395.1 Prevotella sp. CAG:279 | reverse complement strand
GCTACTATAGTTTTTAAATTATAGATAATATAGAAATATATGTATTTGATTATAGTATAGCAGGTGACTATAATAAGCTCAACACCAAAAACAAGCAGCGCGCAATTCGATTTTCGAGCGGAGGAGAACAGACATGAGTGAAAAGACAGAATACAGAGTTGAAAAAGATTCCATCGGTACCAAGGATGTGCCAGAAGACGTCTACTACGGCGTCCAGTCCCTGCGTGCTGCAGAGAACTTCCATATCACCGGGCTGAATATGCATCCGGAGATTATCAACAGTCTGGCTTATATTAAGAAAGCCGCCGCTATCACCAACTGCGAGATTAACCTGCTGGATAAAAAGCGGGCTGACGCCATCGTCAAGGCCTGCGACGAGATTCTGGCCGGTCAGCATCATGAGGATTTCATCGTGGATCCGATTCAGGGCGGCGCCGGAACCTCCATCAACATGAATGCAAATGAGGTCATCGCCAACCGTGCCATCGAGCTTCTGGGCGGTCAGAAGGGCGATTACTCCATCGTACATCCCAACGACCATGTGAACTGTGGCCAGTCCACCAATGACGTCATCCCGACTGCCGGTAAGATGACTTCCCTGCGTCTGCTGCAGAACCTGAAGAAAGAGCTTCTTCGCCTCCACGGTGCATTTTCCGATAAATCGGAGGAGTTTGACCATGTGATCAAAATGGGCCGCACCCAGATGCAGGACGCGGTTCCCATCCGTCTGGGTCAGGAATTCAAGGCCTATGCCGTAGCAGTCATGCGCGACATCCGCCGTATGGACATCGCCATGGACGAGATGCGCTCCCTGAACATGGGCGGCACCGCCATCGGCACCGGTATCAATGCCGATGAGGCTTACCTGAAGCGCATCGTGCCGAATCTGTCTGAAGTATCCGGTATGGACTTTATCCAGGCCTTTGACCTCATCGATTCCACCCAGAACCTGGATCCCTTCGTATCCGTATCCGGTGCAATCAAGGCCTGCGCCGTGACCTTATCGAAAATTTCCAACGATCTCCGTCTCATGTCCTCCGGTCCCCGTGCCGGCTTCCATGAGATTAACCTGCCGGCGAAGCAGAATGGTTCCTCCATCATGCCCGGCAAGGTCAACCCGGTTATCCCCGAGGTGGTGAACCAGGTAGCCTTCAATGTCGTCGGAAATGACGTCACCATCACCATGGCTGCCGAGGCCGGTCAGCTGGAGCTGAATGCCTTCGAGCCGATTATCTTCTACTGCCTGTTCCAGTCCATCGACACCCTGGCTTACGCGGTTCGCACCTTCGTGGACAACTGCGTCACCGGCATCACCGCCAATGAGGAGCGCTGCCGTTATCTGGTAGAGAACAGTGTGGGCATCATCACTGCCATCTGCCCGCATGTGGGCTACCAGAAGGCAGCGGATATCGCCAAGAAAGCCATGAAGACCGGCGATTCCGTCCGGGAGCTGATTCTGAAGGAGAAGCTGCTGACCGAAGCGGAGCTTGACGAGATCCTGAATCCGATACAGATGACCGAGCCGGGCATCTCCGGCAAGGAGCTTCTGAAGAAGGAATAAAGTTTACATAACTCCTTTTACACGACAATTGCCTAATCGCACAGAACCGCCCTGACCGAGAGCGCGGTGTCCACCTGCTCTGTCGGTACTGCTTCTTCGAAGTAAATCGAATAGCTGTAATCCTCGTCTGTCCATAGGATCAGGCTGCAGGTGTTGCCGTTGCCTTTCAGAGTATATTCCTGGCCATTTGCAGTTTCCGTGTGTTCCGATTCGTAGGTTTCGTAGACGCCGGAGTTATCCTCTCCGGAGGGCTGGCTCTTGCGATAGGAAATGGTCTGGCCGTCTACGCGATACTGGATTTCGGCTATGTCCCACTCAGCCAGATAAGTGACCTCTTCGGCCCGCTCTTTCAGGGACTGTATATCTTCTACCGGAAAGCCGACTTTTTCGGAAAGCTCCTCCGCTGTCGTCCCCGGCGCAGATCGGAACGCACGGTGCTTACCTTACGGTCCAGCATACCCGCTATCTGCGCGGTAGAGTAGCCCTCATAGTGAAACAGGTGAATGACCTCCCGATATTTCTCCGGAAGCGCTCTCACGGCCTCCCAGACGAAGCTCAGGTCCTCCTGTTCCTCCGCGGCCAGCTCTTCCTGCAGTTCGTCCGACTGCCGCACCTGATTATAGGAAATGCGGTTTTTGCTCAAATTCGCCGCCACGGTAAGCAGCCAGGCTTTCTCATGAGCCGGGGTCTCCAAAATGGGGCAGGTCTTCAGATATTGCACCAGGGTGTCCTGGAGGATATCCTCGGCGTCCGCCAGGTTATGGAGGTAGGCGTAGGA
>CAVKIR010000306.1:0-2343 GCA_963656395.1 Prevotella sp. CAG:279 | reverse complement strand
AAAGAGTGAGCAGCAGATCAATTATAATATGATTCTGGCGGTCTATGTATTCCCGGCTCTGCTGGAGCAGAAGAATAACCAGTCAGCGGAACCCCTTGCCGATGTCCTGATGAATCGCTGGAATGAGACATTCCGAACCTCTGTGGGCAAGGCAGATTTTGAAAAGATCGAGCAGGGCTTCCACCGGAAATTCTGCTATATCACTACGGCAGCCTGTGAGAGCCAGGGTAAGGCGGACAACTGCTATGAGCTGGAGCTTCTGCGTTCCTATCGGGATGACTATCTGCTTAAGAGCGAAGAGGGAGAGGCGATGGTAAGAGAATACTACAACATCGCCCCGACCATTGTGAACCGGATTGGCCGTCAGCAGAATGCAGGTGCCGTCTATGAGGAGCTGTGGAATACCTATCTGATGGATTGCATCCGCAAGATTGAGAACGGTGAGAACGAGGCCTGCCGGGAACGCTATACGGAGATGGTCTATGACCTGAAGAGCCGTTATATGGCATAACGAACAGGCAGTATTACCCTGACCGGAGAGCATACGAATAAAAGTATGTGAAAAAGGTCAGGGTTTTTTTGAAGGGAGGACAAGCGGGATGGCAGCGGGAAATTCGGGCAAGCGCCGGACAACCACGAGAAAAAAGACAACGGCCTCCAGAAAGACAGCAGCAAAGCGAAAGGAAGAGAATGCATTTATCCGGGACGAGGTAACCGTACTGATTTTATTTGCGGTTTCTGTTCTGCTTCTAATCAGTAATTTCGGAGTCGGAGGAGCTGCAGGCGGCTTTGTCAGCGGTGTGATATTTGGCATCTTTGGCATTTTTGCCTATATTCTGCCGGTCGTATTGTTCCTGGTTACGGCATTTTCCATTTCCAACCGTGACAATACCATTGCCGCGATCAAGGTGGCGGCCATGGTGATCGCAGGATTGCTTCTGTGCACAGCATTCGAACTGTTGTTCGGTGAAAAGGACGGAGCAGGAACCGTGACGGCCTTTTATACGTATGCGTCTCAGCATAAAAGCGGAGGCGGGGTTCTCGGCGGCCTCCTTGGCAAGATTCTGACAGGAGCCTTCGGTACGGCAGGCGCCTGGATTATCGTGATCGTTCTCTTCATTATCTGTGCGGTCGTGATTACGGAGCGCTCCTTTATCGGCGGAGTGAAGACCGGAAGCAGGAAGGTCTACGATTCGGCCAAAGAGGACGCCCGCAGATACAGAATACAGGCCGAGGAGCGCCGGGAGGCCAGAAAAAAGGCGATGGAGGAACGGGCTGCTCTGGAAGAAGCGCAAGAGGATGAAGACGAGGACGAGGAAGAAAAACCGGTCGTTCGGGAGAGCAGGATAAGGAAAGGTCCGCGTCAGGAGACGGTGAAGCAGGAGACAGCGGTACCGGAAGAGAGTCAGATTCCTGCAGAGACAGAAGTACATACAGATGAGATGCGGGAAATCACACTGCCGGATCTGAAGGATCTGGATGAGATGTTCCGGATTCCGATTCATCGGGAGCGAGGAGAGATAGAGCCGGAGGAGCCAGCACAGGATTTAGGAGAGCAAAGTTCCATCAGCGAAGTCGATTTCCATGGAAGGCCCTTAGATGAGCGCGCGGAACAGCCACAGCCGGAGGCAACGAGAGCTCCGGAGCCGGTGAGAGAGCCTGTGACAGAGCCAACGACAGAGCCGGTGCGCAGGCCACAGCCTGCACAAGCCTCTGCCTCGGTGCCGCATACATCGGAGGGTGGGACGACAGAATATGTCTATCCGCCGCTTCGCCTCTTGAATCAGATAAAGCATACGGAAAACAAGGATGCCGATCGCATTCTCCACGAGACAGCGCTGCATCTGCAGCAGATTCTCAGGGATTTCGGCGTGGGCGTGACGGTGACGGATGTGAGTCAGGGACCGGCGGTGACCCGCTACGAGCTTCAGCCGGATCAGGGCGTCAAGGTGAATAAGATCGTAAGTCTGGCGGATGATATCAAATTAAATCTGGCCGTGACCGATGTCCGCATCGAGGCACCCATTCCCGGAAAGGCTGCGGTGGGTATCGAGGTACCGAATGCAGAGAATGCCATCGTCTCCTTCCGGGAGCTGGTTTCCTCTCAGGAATTTAAGAGCCATAAGTCGAAGCTGGCCTTCGCAGTGGGCAAGGATATCGCCGGTAAAATCATGGTGACGGATATCGCCAAGATGCCGCATCTTCTGATTGCGGGAGCCACCGGATCCGGTAAATCTGTCTGCATCAATACCTTGATTATGAGTCTTCTGTACAAGGCCTCCCCGGAGGAAGTGAAGCTGATCATGATCGACCCGAAGGTAGTAGAGCTGAGTACCTATAACG
>CAVKIR010000305.1:0-2349 GCA_963656395.1 Prevotella sp. CAG:279 | reverse complement strand
GCCTTATAGAACAGGCTTATCTCGTATGGCTTGTTGATCGCCTGCCACACCCGTACCTTTTCCTCCAGCGCCATCTTCGCCTGAGAGAGCGCTATGGGAGGTTCCGTCGCATCCAGCCATGGCTGAAGCTGGTGGGGATACACATAATTGTTATCACTGACAATCTGTGCGACCCTTCCTATAATTTTCTGTATATCCGGTGCTTTGAGTCCCATCTGGGAAGAACCGTTTATAAACACCATATAGTATAGGCTATATGGTACCGGCGGCTTGGTGAAAGTCGTCCCGCCCGCGGACACCCGGGGCGTTTGAATCGTTACGCCTTCCTCCCTTACATCATAGAGGTAGAGACCGATGATATAGTCTACATCCTGTGAGGTCGGTGAGGAAATCTCGATGTTGTTGGGGGAGGGTACGGGCTCGGGACACATCTTTTCCCGGAGCATCTTACATATGTAGCTGCTGACATCTGAGATAATCGTATAATCTGCCATCTCTTAGGCTCCTCCTTCCATCAGCATCTGATAGACCGTCTGAATCTCCGGCTCCATGGCCGAGGTCCGTACTGACGCGTAACTGCTTTTTGGTACGTAGTATCCGGTACAGTTGAAGATATTGCTGCCGTCATCACTGGAGATATAGAGCGTTCCCATGAGGCCGGCTGCCCGGGCAAGGGTTCCCGGTGTCTTGCCGGTGGACTGGTAATCCACCTTACCGGAGGTAAATAAGTAGTATTTCTGTGACTGACTGAGTGTCACGGTATAATGTGCATTGTCGTAAATGTAGCGGTAGGAGTATACCCGGGAAATCGCCCGCAGGGAAATGTATTCCGTGGTATCCTTATCATACTTCTCGTAGATGTAGCTGTTGCCCGCCTGGTTCATCATACTCGCGATGGAGGCTGCCAGAGCCCGGGCATCGCTGTTGTTCGTATCCTCCGCATACATGGAAAGGGCAATCAGTGCGCCGGCCTTCTGCTGCTCGGATGTCGTGCTGCTGCCGGAGCCGGTACCGAAGAGGTCACCGAAATAGTCGGAAAGCAGATTCTTAAGCTCACTGGTGCTTAAGTTCGCTCCGCCCGCATTCGCCGTCTCTACGCTCTCCTTGATCTCGCTTACGGTATTCGAAAGCTGATCCTTCAAGTCGCTGTCCAGAGCGGTGGAGCCGTCCAGTGCCTCCTGAATCTCATCGATGGCTGCCGAGGCTGCCGAGCTGTCATAGCTGCTCAGAGCGGAGAAGGCTGCCAGCTGATTCTGGGTGGCATTCGTATCGGATCCGTCCCGGATTCCCGAGGTAATGGAGGAAGCCAGGGTATTCAGCATCTTGGCTGCACTTCCGTCGGAAAGTCCTGCCAGAGCCTTGGCCTTATCCGATTCGGAACTGTTCTCGGAATTCAGGATATCCGTCAGCTCCTTCGTGAGGTTATCCATATCCGTCTGCTTGGCTTCTATCTCAGCCGCCAGACGCTTGGCGGTACTTAGGTCGTTCTTATCCAGGGCTTCCTGTCGCTGCAACTCCAGGTCCTCCTTCTGCTGCTTCAGCTGATCCAGCTCGGAGGAATCTCCGGATTCCGCCACCAGGGAGGAAAGCTCCTGTCTCAGCCAGTTCAGATGCTCGGATACCGTCTCCAGCTGATAGGTCTCGGCATCATCTGCCGGTACCAGCCCCTCCAGCTCGCCGATGCCGTCGATGCGCTCCAGCACATCCTCCTGCGCCTTGTCATTTGCCATGCGCTTCCAGGCTTCCTCCAGCATGCTCTGGTATTCTACCCGGGCTGCATTCGTATCGCTCTGCTGCTGGGTCAGATAGCTGGTCTTCACGGAATCGGAGGCTCCGCTGGCCACTGCCTGCTGGTATTCTGACGATACTCCGGCTGACAGCTTCTCCTTCCAGGCTGTGAAGGCTTCATCGAGAAGTCCGCCTGTCAGGGTGCTCAGCTCGCCGCTGGCATCTGCGATGACGCTGTTCGAGATATTCTGCAGGTTCACCAGCTTCTCGGTAGCGGTATCGGATCCATCCTGATCGGAGACTGCCGCGCAGTCGATCAGGTCATTGCTGTACTGATAAATTGCCTTCGTGGTGGCCGTCGAGCCCTCACTTAAAAGCTTTGCTGTATAAGTCGTGATGCTGGTCTCTACATTCTGTCTCGCCTCAGCCACTGCACTGATGAGCTCCGAATCCTCCTGGTAGTTGCTGTTCAGCCCCACCTTCGAGAAGGTGCCGCCCGTATTCAGCTTTAGCTGATACTCCTCTGTCACCAAGGCCTTCTGGGCTTCGGTCTCGGCTGCTGCCAGCCGCTCCTCGTATTCTGCCCGGGTCATGGTCTCGGCTTCCTGTCCGGTAATCTTC
>CAVKIR010000304.1:0-2371 GCA_963656395.1 Prevotella sp. CAG:279 | reverse complement strand
CAGTATCCCATCACGAAGATGAAGAGTACGATGAGGGGAAGAATGTAGCTCAGATAGAAGCGCGCCCATTTCGGGAAACGAATGCCCTTGCCGGCATCTACCTCTGCGATAAAATTATCCCAGCCCCAGCCGTAGCGACTGGTACAGAAAAGCAGGTAAACCAGACTTCCCAAGGGCAGCAGGTTATTGGATACGAGGAAGTCCTCCAGATCCTGGATGGTGCTGCCTGCACCCAGCGGTGTAAGGGAGCTCCAGACGTTGAAGCCCAGTACACAGGGCATGGACAGAACCAGAATCAGAACCAGATTCACAGCCACGGATTTCCTGCGGGACCAGCCCCAGAGATCGATGCCGAAGCTAATGATATTCTCAAATACGGCAATGATGGTGGACAGAGCCGCAAAGCTCATAAATACGAAGAACAGGCCGCCCCAGAGCCGTCCGCCTGCCATCTGGTTAAAGATATTCGGCAGGGTAACGAAGACCAGACCGGGTCCCTCGCCCGGATCCACACCGAAGGCGAAGCAGGCCGGGAAGATGACCAGTCCTGCCATCAGGGCCACTACGGTGTCCAGAATACAGATATTTACAGATTCTCCCATCAGAGTGCGTTCCCGGCTGATATAGCTTCCGAAGATGGCCATGGCGCCGATGCCGAGACTCAAGGTGAAGAAGGCCTGCCCCATGGCAGCGAAGATGACCTCGCCCAGACCATTTTCGGTGATCTTATGAAAATCCGGAATAAGATAAAAGCGAAGGCCTGCGCCGGCACCGGGAAGGGTGACGCTGCGGACGCAGAGTGCCACCAGGATAATCAGCAGGAAGGACATCATCACCTTTGTGATACGCTCCACGCCGTTTTGCAGACCCATACTGCAGATGCCGAAGGCCAGAAGTACCGTTACGACCATCCAGAAGGTCATGGATCCCGGGGAAGCGAGCATCTCATTGAAGACGCCGCCCACCTCATCCGGAGTGAGCCCGGTAAAGGAACCGGATGCCATCTTGAAGATATAGGAAATCATCCAGCCGCCCACGGTGGTGTAGAACATCATCAGAAGGTAATTGCCCGCCATGGCGATGTAGCCTTCGATGTGCCACTTGCTGCCCTTGGGCTCCAGCACATGGAAGCTGCGGGCTGCGGATTTGCGGCTGGCGCGACCTACAGCGAACTCCATAGCCATAATCGGCATGCCTAAGATAACCAGGAATACCAGATAAATCAGGACGAAGGCTGCTCCGCCGTATTTACCCGTGATATAAGGAAAGCGCCATACATTGCCCAGGCCGATGGCGCAGCCGGCTGAGATCAGAATAAAGCCCAGCCGGGATGAGAATTTTTCACGTTTCTCCATTGGTAAATCTCCCTTTTGTTTTTGCTTTATCATAGCAAAGAAAGCATCGATGCGTCAATTCGACGCGTCAATGCTTCGACACGTCGAAATCTAAAAAAGCCTTCCTATTATTCAATAGGAAAGCCTTTTCTTCACTGATACGTGATATGTGATTTACGCAGTCTTAAAAATGAAAGTCCGATAGCGCTCCAGCACCAGCAGCAGAATCGTGCCGATGACAGTGGCAGTCAGAAGTTCGCCGGCAGCCACCGTTCCCATCATAAAGGGAATCGGCAGGGGCTCGCCGTAGCCGTATTTCAGAACCCAGGGAATGATGAGTGCGTTGGCCACCACCGGCGGTACGGAAGCCAGATACTTGCTCTTCTTTCGAAGTGCATAGGTGGCAAAAGCCGCGATGAGTGTCGCCACGCTGCCGGCCAGGACGTCCAGAATGATACCGCCGCCCAGCACATTGGCGATGAGGCAGCCTACGAAGAGGCCGGGAATCGCAGCCGGCGTAAAGAACGGCAGAACCGTCAGAGCCTCCGCGATACGTGTCTGGATGGGTCCGTAGCTGATGGGCTGGAATACCACACAGAGCACTACATAGATGGCAGCGATCATAGCTGCCTGGGTCATAAACTGCACCTTGTTTGTCTTCATATTCAGTTCTCCTTTAGTTTTGTTTTACGAGTGGAAGGTCTCGAACACTCGGTACATACAACGTGTGACAGTATAGCATGGGAGGCATAGAAAATCAAGTCCCGAAAAAGGTGAAAAACCCGTTGACTTAAATGTTATGAAATGTTATGATATGTTACAGAAAGACGGAGTAATATAACAGTTTGTAACAAAAAGGAATGCATGGTTATGAATCTGCTTCGAAAAGAAACCATAGGAAAATATATACAGGAAAAGGGTGCTGTTACCGTGAAGGAGCTGGGCGCTCTTTTTCCCGACGTCAGTCAGATGACGATTCACCGCGATCTGGAAAAGCTGGAGCGGGAGGGTGTGATTACCCGGACCCGGGGCGGTGC
>CAVKIR010000303.1:0-2385 GCA_963656395.1 Prevotella sp. CAG:279 | reverse complement strand
TGCATACGACCTGTTTAGGCTGGTCACGGGATTATGGAGGGAATGGCATGGAAGAAAAGAAGACTAGAGCACAGGACAAATGGGACGCCAAGGCGGGCATGGTTGCCAAAACCTACAAGGTGAAGAAAGCATCAGCAGAGAAATTTGCTGATGCGTGCAAGGAGCGAGGTGTATCCATGGGCATTAAGCTAGGCGAACTGATGGAGATGTTTGCCGATGGAAAAATATAAATGCGCTAAAAGGCATATATCAGTAGGTGATATTATCTAGACTAGGCACGAGCCGAGAGTGATTATAGCACCGAACAAATTCTCGATATGGGAACTGGAACAAGGAGACTGAAGCCGGTATAAAAATACTTCGGGAGGTTCGAAAGAGCCGCCATCCTCTCAAATAAGCATCGGGCGAGGCAGAGATCGGATGAGAATCCGCTCTCTGATCTTTTTTGCGTCAAAACGCGAGGGTGCGAGAGGTGGCCACCGGGGGCACGGGTCCTTCCCGGGGGATAGGGGCACTGCGGGGCGAGATATCAGAAGGACATAAGCCGATGGGAAAAAGGAGAGATACAGCCGAGCCTCGGCATTTTTGCAGATATCTGCCGAGCGCTGGGAGTATCAGCCGACATGATGTTGGAGCTAAAAGAATACTGTAATTGATTGACCACAAGAGGAGCGTCTTGCGAAAACAGGACGCTTTTTTCATGCCAAATTCATGCCAAATTTCATGCCAAATTTTTGCGGAAAAATAGGTTAATCAATGGAAAAATCCTTCTACGGAAGCGCGGAGAAAGGCAACAAAAAACCTCGAAAAGCCTTGAAAATACGTGATTTTCGGCTGTTTCGAGGTTTTTCTGGAAATATCCTAGCAGCAGGGGATGAGGGATTCGAACCCCCATCGGCGGTTTTGGAGACCGTTGCTCTACCATTGAACTAATCCCCTGTGTTTGCCGCCCATCTCTTGGCGACTTGCTTATGATACGATATTTTGTGCCGGCTGTCAATGCTATTTTTTTGATTTATTTTTTGCTTTATGCTATGATACTGCCATGGTTCAGGGAACAGTAGTCTGGCATGCGAATTCGTTGAATTTTCTGGGTTCGGTGCTGTATCGTTAGTTAGATAATGAGGAGAGATTTATGAGATATGAAATTGCGGGAGGAAATTTACCTTATGTGAAGTGTCAGCTTTCTGCAGGAGAATCCATTCACTGTGAGGCCGGCGCCATGGCCTGGATGGACGACTGCTTTGAGATGGAGACCCAGGGCGGCGGTATCGGAAAAATGTTTGGCAGAATGTTCAGCGGAGAATCAATGTTTCGAAACCGCTATGTGGCTCGGTCTGATGGAGAAATTGCTTTTGCCTCCTGCTTTCCCGGTACTATCCAGGCTTTTGTTCTGCGTCCTGGGCAGGAACTGATCGCACAGAAAAACGCGTATCTTGCCAGTGAAGCGGGGATAGACATGAGCATTTACTTCCAGAAGCGGATCGGGAGCGGCTTTTTCGGCGGCGAAGGATTTATTATGCAGCGCTTCACCGGCAGCGGCATCGTTTTCCTGGAGGTTGATGGTGCGGCGGAAACATATACGCTGGCAGCAGGAGAACGAAAGATCGTCAGCACGGGAAATCTTCTGGCCATGGATGGCAGCTGCGCTATGGATATTCGGTCTGTCGGCGGTCTGAAAAACACGCTGTTCGGCGGTGAGGGTTTCTTCAACACGGTCATTACCGGACCTGGCCGTGTCGTGCTGCAGTCCATGCCTATACAGGCGACAGCCCAGGCGCTATACCGGTACATGCCGATTCCCAGCAGCTCGACCGGTTCAAACAGCAAATAAGGATCAGACAACAGTTTAGAAAGACAGAAGGTAATTTAAAGCATGACAGAAAATCAGGACAGAGTGCTTTGTGCAGCAAATTCTTATATCGAAAAGTTTTATCTGAATGAGGACTACAAGAATCTGCCGGAAGATGTGAAGAAGCAGCTGCAAATCATCTGCGTGGAATACACGGAAGATGTCGGCGGCGTGCTGGTGATGAAATTTTCAGAAGAAGGAAATCTCCTTCTGGAATCCATCTCGGATGAGACAGATTATCTCTATGATGAAATCGGATCGGAGCTGAAGATTCGCGAAATGTCGAAGAAGTATGCAGAACTTTTTGAAAAGCTGGAGGCTTATTACCAGGGTATGCAGCTTCTCCGTAAGTCCGGTCAGTTAGGAAAATGAAGGCGGTGCAGAGACATCTATGAAGGACATAAAAATCGGATCCCTTACTATTCGCGGCGGTGTTTTTCTGGCACCGATGGCCGGGGTGACGGATCTTCCCTTTCGCGAAATCTGTGCCGACATGGGACTGGGCATGGCAACCACAGAAATGGTAAGTGCAA
>CAVKIR010000302.1:0-2391 GCA_963656395.1 Prevotella sp. CAG:279 | reverse complement strand
TATTTCCGTCGTAATTATTTGATAACCTGCAGGGACTGACGATCCGCGAATACCGCTACGAATACCAGGAATACAACTCCCTGAATCAGCTGCATCATCTGTGTGGAGAAGCCCATCATGGTCAGGCCGCTGTTCAGAACGATGTAGAGCAGAGAACCTACGATGATGTTCTCAAATCTGACCTTCGCACCGCCGGAGATGGGCATGCCGCCCAGTACCAGTGCAATCAGGATCTGGGTCTCCAGCTGATTTCCGCCGGAGGAGGTTACAGAGCCGACCTTGATAACGTTGATAAATGCAGCGAAGCCTGTGATGGCACCTGCCAGCACATAGATGAGGAACTTCATTTTGTCGGTACGGATACCGGAGAACATAGCTGCCTTCTCGCCTGCGCCGATGGCCTTCAGATAGGTTCCGAACTTGGTGAAACGGAACAGCACAAAGCCGATCACCAGAACCACGACGGTGCATGCTACCTTCAGTCCGGTGCTGTCATAGTTGATGAGCAGTGCACTTCCTGTAACCGGTGCATTGGTGGTCAGGTACTTGATAAAGCCTCTGAACAGGAACATGGTACAAATAGTTACGATGAATGATTTAATTTTCCGGCATACATAGAAGTACGCATTGATGGCTCCGATGGCTGCGCCTGCAGCGATACCGCCTACGATAGCCAGCGGAATGCTGATCTTGGACAGCATACATACGACGATGGATGCGATACCCAGGATAGAGCCCTGGGAAAAGTCCAGGCCGCCCATGGTCATGATGAAGAATACGCCTGTTGCCGCGATCATTGTAACATATACCTGAGAAAGTACAAGGGACATATTGTTCATCATTCTGAAGTTCGTCAGAACGTTGAATACCAGGAATACGACAACCAGTCCTACAATCGGCAGAAGGGCGCGGATCATCGACATTTTTGATAATTTTTTGAGCTGCTGCTCTTTCTGTTCTGTGTTTGTCTTTACTTGATTCTCCATAACTGCCTCCTTATACCATCATCGTAATCAGACTGTTCTCATCCAGCTGCTTGCTTCTCTCCAGCTCGCCGCTGATCTTGCCGTCCTTCATGATTACGATACGGTCGCACATACCAATCAGCTCCATCAGCTCCTCGGAAATCATGATGATGGATTTTCCGTTCTTTCTCATCTGATTCATCAGCTGGTAGATATCCTGTTTTACCTTAATATCGATGCCTCGTGTGGGGCTGTCCAACACGACGATATCGGAATCCTTTCCGATCCATCTGGCCAGTACGACCTTCTGCTTATTACCGCCGGACAGGTCGGATACGAACTGATCCACGTTGACCATCTTGACGGACATCTGCTTTGCGAACTTGTTCGAGAATTCCTTCAGCTTCTTGTCGCTCAGCATATGTGCCTTATTCGCCAGGTCATCCAGAGAGGGCAGGCAGATGTTGTCGCCGATGCTCTGATTCAGAACGACGGACTCATTGTCACGATCCTTGGATGTATAAGCGATGCTGTGCTTAATGGCGGTGGGAATGTCGTTAATCTCGGTTCCGTCTGCCAGAACGACTTTACCGGTTCTGTCGTAGGAAGCACCGAAGATCGCCTTTCCAATCTCATGCATACCGGACTCGGACAGTCCGCCGAAGCCCAGGATCTCGCCCTTATGGAGATCGAAGGAGATATCCTCGATGAGTCCCGGAACGGTCACATTCTTCACGGAAAGAACAACCTCATCGGATACCTTCTCGCCGTAATCTGCACGGTAGTAATCTCCGGTAACCTCACGGCCTACCATCAGGCGCTTCAGGTCGTCCTCATTGACATCCGCGCTCTTCACGGTATCGATGTAGACGCCGTCCCGCAGGATGGTGATGGTGTCGGATTTATCCAGGATCTCCGGCAGGTCGTGGGAGATGAAGATGACGGTATTGCCGCTCTCACGGATGCGGTTCATGTGCTTGTAGAGCTCTTCACGTCCCTCCTGGGAAAGAGCTGTGGTGGTCTCGTCGATGACTACGATCTTCGGGTCGAAGTAGGTAGCCTTTACGATCTCCACCAGCTTTCTATCCTCGAAATTGTAGTTGTCGATGATATCCGAAGCCTTGATTCTGTCGAAGCCATATTTGTGAAGGAGCTCGGTGGCCTCTTTATTCATGGCGTTTGTATTCTTGATTCCGAAGTGTACGAAGCGATCCTCGTGACCCAGGAAGATATTCTCCGCTACGGTCAGGCCGGACAGGGTTCCCAGCTCCTGTACAATGATGGATACGCCCTCTTCATTGGCCTCCACCTGGTTCTTCGGATGAATTTCCTTTCCATCCAGTACGAAGGTACCGCTGTCGATGCTGTAGATACCGGTCAGCATGTTGGTTAGTGTGGACTTACCGGATCCGTTCTCTCCTATAAG
>CAVKIR010000301.1:0-2392 GCA_963656395.1 Prevotella sp. CAG:279 | reverse complement strand
TTATCACCATCGAGGAATCCAAGACCATGAAGACCGAGCTGGATCTGGTAGAAGGTATGCAGTTCGACAGAGGCTACATTTCCGCATATATGGCGACAGATATGGAGAAGATGGAGGCAGTTCTGGACAATCCGTATATCCTGATTACAGACAAGAAGATCTCCAATACACAGGAAATCCTTCCGCTGCTGGAGCAGATCGTACAGTGCGGCAGAAAGCTTCTGATTATCGCTGAGGATATCGAGGGCGAGGCTCTGACCACCCTGGTTATGAACAAGCTGCGCGGAACCTTCACTGTAGTAGGTGTAAAGGCACCGGGCTATGGCGACAGAAGAAAAGAGATGCTGCGTGATATCGCTATTCTGACAGGCGCAAATGTCATCTCCGAGGAGCTCGGACGTGAGCTTAAGGACGCTACGCTGCAGGATCTGGGTACCGCAAAGTCTGTAAAGGTTCAGAAGGAGAATACCATTATCGCAGAGGGTGCAGGATCCAAGGAGGATATCCAGCAGAGAATCGCTCAGATCCGTGCACAGATCGAGGAGACCAAGTCCGATTTCGACCGCGAGAAGCTGCAGGAGAGACTTGCTAAGATGGCAGGCGGTGTAGCAGTTATCCGTGTAGGTGCTGCTACCGAGACCGAGATGAAGGAAGCAAAGCTTCGTATGGAGGATGCTCTCGCAGCCACAAAGGCAGCCGTAGAGGAAGGTATCATCGGCGGCGGCGGATCCGCATACATCCATGCAACCAAGCAGGTAGAGAAGCTGCTTGACACCACAGAGGGCGATGAGAAGACCGGTGTAAAGGTTATCCTGAAGGCTCTGGAGGCACCGCTGTTCCACATCTCCGCAAACGCCGGCCTGGAAGGCTCTGTTATCATCAACAAGGTAAAGGAGAGCGAGCCGGGTGTTGGCTTCGACGCTCTGCATGAAGAGTATGTGAACATGGTAGAAGCAGGCATCCTTGACCCTGCAAAGGTAACCAGAAGTGCTCTGCAGAACGCGACCAGCGTAGCAGCGACCTTCCTGACCACCGAGAGCTGTGTAGCCAATATTAAGGAAGAGACACCCGCAATGCCCGCAGGCGGCGGTATGGGCGGAATGATGTAACACACTTGCAATTTTCTCAAAACCATGCTACACTTTATTAGAAAACTGAACAACAAGCAAATGGGGTGCTGGCGGAAGCCGGCTGAGATTTGAACAAAATCCGTTCATGACCCGATGAACCTGTTGGATAATGCCATCGTAGGGAGTAAATTTGTAAGTAATATGCGAGAAAAGCGCCCGGCGACTCACCCCGGGTGCTTTTTTTGCGAAAAACCTCTTACGGCACAGTTTGACACTTACTATTAGGAGGAACTGTAACATGACAACAAAGAAATGGGAATTAAAGGACATCATCATGATGGCTATTCTGGGCGTGGTCTTCTCGGCCATTTACCTGGCGGTCTTCGACGGAGGCGTTGTACTTTCCACAGCCCTTGCCCCCACCGGATTTTCCAATTTTTCCTTTGAGATTATCTACGGTGTATGGTTTATGGCTGCCACCCTGGCTGCCTATATCATCCGGAAGCCGGGTGTAGCTCTGGTAACCGAGGTGCTAGCGTCTGTCGTAGAGCTTCTCATGGGCAACTCCGGAGGGGTAACGGTCGTACTGACCGGCCTGATTCAGGGTGCAGGCGCAGAGCTTGCCTTTGCTTTATTCCGTTATAAGAAATGGAATTTGGCAAGTATGTCTCTGGCGAGTGTATTTTCCGCGACCTTCATTTTCTGCTATGAGCTTTATTATCTGAATTATATCGCTCTGGCGCCGAGCCTTCTGATGGCGCAGCTCCTGGTTCGCTTCGTGAGTGCCGTCGTATTCTCCGGCATCATCTGTAAGCTAGCCGGCGACGGCCTGGCAAGGACCGGTGTGGTAAAAAGCTATGCCATCGGCGCGAACGCAAAGACCGGCAAGGTATATGACGAGGAGGATTAAAGATGGATAAGTTAAAGGTTGTACTGGACTGGTTCCCGAATACGAATCACACAGGCTATCTGCTGGCTCAGAAGCGAGGCTGGTTTAAAGAGGCGGATCTGGATGTGGAGATCTTCGGTGAGGTACATGGTGAGATGGAGCTTCACGGCGGAGATTTCGTCTGCGGACCGGAGATCGCCATGCTGGAGTGCCGGGAGAGGGGAATTGGTCTGACCGGTATCGCGGTCATGACCCAGAAATGCGATTCCGGTATCGTATCTCTGAAGGAGGCCGGCATTACACGGCCCCGCGAGCTGGAGGGCAAGCGCCTGACTCACTGGACTCCGGCCTGGTTCCATGCGGCGATTCGCCGCGTGGTAGAGGCAGACGGCGGTGATTACGACAAAATCAACCTGGTCAATCTGGATGTAGG
>CAVKIR010000300.1:1622-2410 GCA_963656395.1 Prevotella sp. CAG:279 | reverse complement strand
GCACAGGACAGCCCATATTGATATCCAGAATATCAAAGGGCTTCTCCTCGATCTGCGCAGCGATCTCCGCCATCAGATCCGGTTCGGAGCCGAAGAGCTGCAGGGATACAGGATGCTCACGCACATCCGTCTCCATCAGCTTCTCTGTATTGCGGTTGTGATAGGCGATGGCCTTGGCACTGACCATCTCCATACATACCAGACCTGCGCCCTGCTCGCTGCATAACAAGCGAAAAGGCAGGTCGCTTACCCCTGCCATCGGCGCCAATATCACCGGATTCGGAAGCTCGACGCTTCCTATCTTTAATTTTCCCATTTATACTTCCTTTTTCGCCTCATCGATGTCTGTTCCCCTCTCTTTGCTGAATCCAAAGAAAAAGGCTGATCCAAACAGGAACATGAAGATCGCGATGAACTGGGAAGTAGACAGCACGCCTACGCTTCCGCGCTCCAGATCTCCGCGAAGATATTCCAGCACAAACCGGCCCGCGCTGTAGAGCATGAAGTACAATCCTGTCACCTGCCCGTCTTTCTTCTTCCATTTTTTTACAAAATACAGAAGAATGAAAAAATGCAGGAAATCTAGACCGCTGGAAATGATCTGGGTCGGAATCAGCGGCACATCGTTGGGTGCGTATGCAGAATTGTGAAATGTGATCGCAAAGGCTCCGCTTGTCTCATGTCCGTAGCAGCACCCCGCCAGCAGGCAGCCGATGCGTCCAAAGCCCTGAGCCAGTGCCACGGACGGGAGCGCCAGATCGAGGTAGGATAGAAGCTTCATTTTGCAG
>CAVKIR010000300.1:0-1612 GCA_963656395.1 Prevotella sp. CAG:279 | reverse complement strand
CTGCAGTAAAGGACGATGCCGATAAAACCTCCTATTAAAGCGCCGTAGATGACGAAGCCCTCCAGAAGATCCCTGTACAAAAGGCTCGGATCCGCAAGGATCCGGGGCAGAATCGTGATGAAATACAAAACCTTGCCGCCCAGGATACCGCCGATGACCGCCCAGAGGGTCATGCCGAAGACCCTTTCCTCATCCAGTCCGATTTTCCGTGCCCTGTATTCTGCCAGGCAATAGGCTGAGAAGATGCCGATGGCAATCATCAGGCCGTAGCCGTATATGGTAAAGGGTCCGATTTTCAAAAGCTCATTATGCATGCTTATGTCTCCTCAAGTAAAAAGAATACGCGGTAGTACATCTCCAGAGAAGCCAGAAGCTCTTCCTTGTCTCTTCGCAGCTCCTTGATCTGCAGGCTGCTTCCGATCTCGTCGAAGAAGAAATCATCCTCGTGGCTGGATACCCGGAAAACCAGGGTACCGTCCGGCTCGAATTCCAGAAGCAGGATTCCGCCCACCTGGTTCACGAAGAGTACGCACATGATTTTCAGCTCGTCCTTGATCGCTTTGGGAAGCGCCGCAAACTGTTCGTTAAAAAAGTATTTTTCCTCATAGGAGTTGGCTCCGCAGAGAACTGTATTTTCCTGTTCCATAATCTCCCCCATTATACATATCCATATACGCCGCGCACGGACACTTCACCGGCGTAGATCTCCTCCACGCGGCTGTCCTCCCGGCGAACCAGAAGCTCGCCCTGATCGTTGATGCCCAGAGCCAGGCCGGTATATTCATGGCCGGGCTCCAGCACCCGCACCTCCTGATTTCGGTTCACCAGCAGACGGTTGTATTCGTCTGTCAGAAGACTTAAGTCCTCGGTCTGCTCAAAGAGACGGTAATATCTTTCAAAATATTTCATACACAGGGCAATCAGCTCCGCCCGATGGAAGTTATGTCCTGCGGTCAGCCGCAGGGATGTGGCCTGGCTTAATTCTTTTGGAAATTTCTGGGTATTCACGTTGATACCCGTGCCAATGACTACATAATGAATGCAGTCCATCTCCGCGCTCATCTCCGTCAGGGTTCCGGATACTTTTTTGCCGTTCAGAACCACGTCATTGGGCCACTTGATTCCGGCCTCCTTCTCTCCCAGCAGCTCATTGATGGCATCCGCCACCGCCATACCCATGACCAGCGTCAGCATGGACGCGTGTTCCGGACGGATATGAGGTCTGAGCAGCAGACTCATGTAGATCGCCTCGCCCGGCGGAGAGTCCCAGGCCCTTCCCCGGCGTCCACGCCCCTTTGTCTGCTGATCGGAGCAGACCAGCGTACCGTGGGGTGCATCCTTCTCTGCCAACAGCTTCGCCTGAATATTCGTGGAATCCGTATCCTCGAAGCAGACCAGCTTCTGCCCCATCTCCTCCGTCTGAAGATAGCTCCGGATCTCCGCCTCCGTCATAGCGTCCGGTGCTGTCAGAAGGCAATACCCCCGGTTCGGCACGCTGTCGATCTCATAACCCTCTTCTTTTAATTTGCTGACTGCCTTCCAGACGGCTGTCCGGGACACTGACAGCTGCTCACACAGCTCCTGTCCCGAGACATAACCGCCGTCTTTCTTC
>CAVKIR010000299.1:0-2416 GCA_963656395.1 Prevotella sp. CAG:279 | reverse complement strand
GATGCCAAGATCTGGGATCCGAACTCCCAGGGCATCGACGATTTCGAGGCCCTGCACTATATCGATATTATGGCGGAGGCGACCAGCTTCCAGGGCGCGCTGCAGCTGAATGTAAAGCGTGCGAGAAAGGCCCGGGAGGGCGAGTACAATCCGGCGGACTATCTGCCGGTCAGCGAACGCGATATCGAAGAGATGTACCATGAACTGATGGGTTACGCCAACCAGGTGCAGGAACCTCATCTCAGAGCGCTCTTGAAGAGCCTGTTCGTGGATGACGCTGATTTTATCCGGGGCTTCAAGCTCCACTCTGCAGCCAAGACCGTGCATCACAGCTTCGTGGGCGGCCTTCTGGAGCATACCCTGAATGTGACGAAGCTCTGCGAATATTATGTGCAGAATTATACCTATCTGAATCGGGATCTGCTGTATACAGCGGCCATGTGTCACGATATCGGCAAGGTCTACGAGCTGTCCGAGTTTCCGGAGAATGATTATACGGACGAGGGACAGCTGCTGGGTCATATCGCCATGGGCAGCGAGATGGTGGGCGAGCGTGCACACCGGATTCCCGGCTTTCCGAAGAAGCTGGAGAATGAATTGAAGCACTGCATCCTGGCTCATCACGGCGAGCTGGAGTACGGCTCCCCGAAAAAGCCGGCTCTGGCCGAGGCCATGGCACTGAATCTGGCGGACAATACAGACGCGAAGATGGAGACCATGAAGGAGATTTTCAAGGCAGCAGGCAGCAATACCGGCTGGCTGGGTTACAACCGCTTCTTCGAGTCCAATCTGCGTAAGACGGAGGTTTAAGTTGAAAAAGAACGATTTGGTGGAAGTGACAATCGAATCGATGGGAAGCGCAGGAGAGGGGATAGGCAGAATCGATGGCTATCCCCTCTTTGTGAAGGATACCTTTCCCGGAGACCGGGCGCGGGTCAGCCTGACCAAGGTGAAGAAGACCTATGCCTTCGCACGGCTGGTGGAGCTGTTGGAGCCATCCCCCGACCGGGAAGAGCCCCGCTGCGCCCAGCATCGGCGCTGCGGCGGCTGTCAGATTCAGGGCCTGTCTTATGAAAAACAGCTCCTATATAAAGAAGAAAAGGTGCGGGAGGACTTAAAGCGACTGGGTGGGTTCGCGGATCCCCGGGTGAATCCGGTACTTGGCATGGACGAGCCCTACCGCTACCGCAATAAGGCCCAGTTTCCCTTTGGAAAAGATAAGGAGGGCCGCATCGTGACCGGCTTCTATGCAGGCCGCACCCACAGCATCGTGCCGGAGATCGACTGTGCGCTGGGTATCGAAGAGAATCAGACCATTTTGAAAATGATTCTCGATTTTCTGAACGAGCATCAGATCGAGCCCTACGACGAGAGTACAGGCAAGGGACTCTTGCGCCACGCGCTGATCCGCAAGGGCTTCGCCACCGGCGAGCTCATGGTAAGTCTGGTTATCAACGGCCGGAAATTCCCGCAGATCGAGAAGCTGGCCGATCGCCTCTTCACGATTCCGGGCATGACCAGCCTGACCTTGAATGTCAATCAGAAGAACACCAATGTGATCTTAGGCGACGAGATTATCCCGGTGCGGGGTCAGACCTATATTACCGACAAAATCGGCGATATCAGCTACCGGATTTCGCCCCTGTCCTTCTATCAGGTAAATCCGGTGCAGACCGAGAAGCTTTATCGCACAGCGCTGGAATATGCGGGCCTGACCGGCCAGGAGACCGTCTGGGAGCTTTATTGCGGCATCGGAACCATTTCCCTGTTCCTGGCTCAGAGTGCGAAGGAGGTCTACGGCGTGGAAATCGTGTCCCAGGCCGTGGAGGATGCGAAGCATAACGCCGAGCTGAACGGCATTTCCAATGTGAAATTCTATCTGGGAAAGGCAGAGGAGGTTCTGCCTGAGCGATACGAAAAAGACGGCATCCACGCCGACGTCATCGTCATCGATCCGCCCCGGAAGGGCTGCGATCAGTTCTGTCTTGAAACTATGCTTGCCATGGCTCCGGAGCGCATCGTCTATGTCAGCTGCGATCCGGCGACCCTGGCCCGGGATCTGAAGATCCTCTGCGCCGATGGCCGCTATGAGCTGACCAAGGTGCAGCCGGTGGACATGTTCCCCCAGACCGCGGGGGTGGAGACGGTGGCACTTTTGTCCAAACTTCACGAAGCGATATAGAACAAAGCAAAAGCACCTCGCTGTGGCGGGGTGCTTTTGTGTTGCAAATACGCAGGATTATTTATGCGAATTATCATATGCCTGGCGGATATCCTTTGGAAGACCATCCGGAATGCAAGCCTTTGCTTTGTCTTCATTGCCATCTTCCATGGCCTGAGTATAATACCAACACTTAAACCTGAGCATATCCAGGGTTTTGTATAACTGCTGGATTTCTGCTTCCACACGTTCTTT
>CAVKIR010000298.1:0-2434 GCA_963656395.1 Prevotella sp. CAG:279 | reverse complement strand
CCGATTCTCATGGATTTTGCATTCGTAACTGGTCAGGTACTGAACAGTTACGAGAAAGAAAAGGAGTAATCCATGAGTTTTAGTGATTTGCTCAAAATGAGCCTGTCAAGCCTCTGGAGAAGAAAGCTCCGGACGGTTCTGACGGTGCTGGGCGTGGTCGTGGGAACGGCATCGATTATGGTTATGATCTCTCTGGGTCTGGGCTTAAGCAAGGTCAATATGGAGCAGATCGAGCAGTACGGCGGCCTGACCACCATCAACGTCTACCCGAATGAAAGCGGCGGAGGAGTCTTCTATTCCTCCGGCGGCATCACGATTGCGACGGAAAGCGGCTCTTCCGGATCCACCGGCAATGAACCGACGCGGATCGATGACGCCGTGATCGCCAAGCTGTCTCAGATCGAACATGTGGAGATTGCGTCCCCCGTTTTAAGTACCTCCGTGATTGCCAAGTATGGAAAATGGGAAGCCTATCTCAATGTCCAGGGCATGAGCAAGGAGGCTCTGCAGAAATTGAACCTGAATCTGACCGAGGGCAGTGAGCTGCCGCTGTCGGATTCGCAGCTCCAGTTCCTGTACGGCAATACGGTAATTACAGATTTTTACAATGCAAAGACCAATCAGTACTACTGGGAGACCGGAGAGATGGCGGATATCGATTTTATGAAGGATTCTATCTTTATGATTTTTGATACCGATGCCTATTTTAACAGCAAGAACGGTGGTACGGACGAGAACGGAGCACCGGTGGCAGCACCGAAGAAGTATCTGATCCCGGCCTGCGGCGTCCTGGCAGGTACGGAGAATGATTATACCGAGAATTCCGGCAATGTCCTCTGTGATGTCGAAGCCTTGAAAATGCAGCTGAAGAAGATCTATAAGGGCAAGGCGATCCCGGGACAGCCCACCACCAAGTCCGGGAAGCCCTATAAGGAAATCTATTACGATTCCGCTTATATCCGGGTCGATGAGATGAAGAATGTCAAGGACGTGCAGCAGGAGATTCAGAACCTGGGTCTGCAGGCCAGCAGCAATGCAGAGTGGATGGAGCAGGTACAGCAGAGCTCCCGGTCCATTCAGACGGCTTTGGGCGGCATCGGTGCGGTATCCCTTTTTGTGGCAGCCATCGGTATCGCGAATACCATGATGATGTCCATCTATGAGCGAACGAAGGAAATCGGTGTCATGAAGGTGCTGGGCTGCGATATGGCGGCCATTCGGAACATGTTCTTGGCCGAGGCCGGCTTCATCGGACTCATCGGCGGAGTCGTCGGCATCGTGCTCAGTTATATTATATCGGCCATTATCAATTTCGTGGCAAGTGAGGAGTATTCGGGCATCTCCTATATTCCTCCGTATCTGACCCTGATGGCCTTGGTATTTGCAGTCATCATCGGTATGCTGGCCGGACTGTTCCCGGCACTGCGGGCGATGAAGCTCAGTCCCCTGGCAGCGATCCGAAATGAATAGAAAGAAAAACCAAAAAAAAACTCACCGCAGAAGAATCTGTGGTGAGTTTTTCGCTATTTCAGCCCCAAAAGGCGGGCGCCGTTCTTCCATAGGATCTGCTCCAGCTCCTCATCGGTAAAGCCGATGCGCCGGATATAGTCCACATCCTCCTTCTGACCGCTCCAGGGGGAATCGGTGGCAAAGAGAATTTTATCGATGCCGTGGTTTCGACACATCCGCAGAATCTGCTCCGGCAGAGCCAGACGCAGGATATAGGCCAGATCCATGTAGTAATTGCCGCCCACCAGCAGCTGTTCGGACTCATTTTCCATATCGTGTCCGCCCAGATGCGCCAGAATCAGCTGGGAGGTGTCGCCCTTATCGTTCGGAAAGACATCCTCGATCATATGATGCAGGCGCTTCGGCGTCGCATTCACCTGACGGGGATAGCCTAGATCCCGACCGCAGTGGATGGACACCAGAAGTCCCAGCTCCGTCGCGTAGCCGATGATGCGCTCATAGCGGATATCGTCGATATAGGCATTCTGGTAGGTGGGATGGAGCTTGATGCCCTTGAGTCCCATGTCCCGGATGGCGCGAAGCTCGCCCTTGTAGTCCGAGGAATCGGGATGAATGCCGCCCAGACTGATGATAGACAGGCCATCCTCGTCCGGCTCCTCGTGGGTGATGGAGCAGGCAAATTCATTGATATGGCGGAACTGCCCGGGCTTCGTCACGATGGGAAGCACCACCGAGTGGGTCACGCCCGCCTCCTTCATGGAGTGCTTCAGGTCCTCCAGGGTACCGTCCGTATAGGCCACCACCCGGCCCACCTGCTCCAGATTGCAGACCGCGCGATGTGCCACTGTATTTGGAAATATATGGGTATGAAAATCGATAAGCATGTCAGAACAACCTCCTTACAAAATCCGTAACTGTTCAGTACCTTCACAGTTACGAATGCAAAATCCATGAGAATCGGCTT
>CAVKIR010000297.1:0-2473 GCA_963656395.1 Prevotella sp. CAG:279 | reverse complement strand
GCATGCAGCATATCGGTCAACTCGAAGGGTGCATCCAGCATGACGAAATCATCCGACTGCAGCTTATTCATATCCAGGACATTGTTGACGATCGATACCAGATATCCCGTCAGTTCCCGCATCTTGTGCCTGCATTTCTTCTGCACCTCCGAATCTGCGGGATATTGCTCCGCTATGTCGAGCATACCGAGTATTCCATTCATCGGTGTACGGATATCATGGCTCATATTTGACAGGAAGCGGTTCTTCTCCAGCACCTCATGCTCCGCCTCTGCCGCCTTCTGGGCAAGCTGACGTTCTATTCTTTTTTCATCGCTGATGTTCCGAACTGCACACAGAACATGGGTCACACGCCCCTCTTCGTTTCTCTTCTTTACGATCAAGCGGGCTCTGTGCCAGCCTCCGTCCAGCAGACGATATTCCATGGAGACGGACTCTTCCTCCTTCAGCCGTTCCGGGATCGTAGTTGGATCGATGAATTTCAGAAAATCGTCGAGATAGGCAGCTGCTATGATTTTTTCGCAGTTTTCCGGTGTCCCGCTGCTGAATTTTCCTTCCTTTTGAATCCCTCCGTGGAAATTCTCCAATCCGGATATGACCTCATAATAATCTGCTTCCAGATCGATGCGCGAAATATAAAAATAGCTTTTTCCGATGGCAGAAAGGATCTCATTTTTCACCTGCATCTCTTCCAGCGCCTTCTTAAGCTCATCCTTCAGCTTCTCATCTGTATAGATCCATACAGAGAGGTTCTTCTCCTCCTCCAGCTGCGAATACCGGCGTATCCGGAGGCTGACATGAATCCCGTCCATTCTTCGGTAGGAGAGATTCATCTCATCTCCCGCCCACAGCGTCCTGTAGACGACATCGTAATCCAGCAGGCCGGAAATAATATCCCGATCCGCTTCCACGACATACTGATCCCGGTAATGCTCCAGAGCCTGTGTATACCGTCCATACTTTTCCCGCGCAATCTCCCGGAAATAGTCCGGAGCCGTGATAATCCGAAAATAATCTGTGTCTCTGTCCACAACATAGACACCCATATATTCCGGGGCAATCAAGTTCAAAAACTGTTCCGCATCACGCTTTTCATTCAGAATCTGCTTTATCACATCCGGACTGACGCCCTCCGGGTTCTTACGCAGTTCTTCCATATAATAACCTTCGATTGAGTTCTTCACTGTTCTGTCATCTCCTATGGATTCTAAATGGCAATTATTTGATAAAGCGATCAATGGCCGCCGTCAGCTCTTCGATGGCTTCGTGATCACCGCTTTCGACTGCATCGACCATGCAGTGCTCGATATGGTCCTTCAGGATCACCTTGGCGGTGTTATTGATGGCGGCCTTGACAGCGGAGAGCTGCACCAGCACCTCGCTGCAGTCGCGACCGTCCTCTACCATGCGCTTGATGGATTCCATGTGGCCGATGGCTCTGGACAGACGGTTCAGGACGGCCTTCGTGTTCTGATGGGTGTGGGTATGATTATGCGCCCCGTGGCTGTGCTCATAGACAGTTCCGTTCGGCGCGATGTGGGTATGGGTATGTTCACTCATTGGAATTTCTGTCTCTTTCTAACGTTTTATGAGCAGTATAGCATATCGCGTCTTAAAAAACAATCCGGACGGTGGGGATATTGCAGCCTAACTCCCATACGGGAACCTGCATCCCACCGTATAAATCGGTATCGTATCAAATCTCTCCGAATGTCCGCCCCGGGTGGGTTTCGCTACAATTCCGCGATCCACCGGTCTCTTTTTAATAAATACCTTCAGAGATTTCGGATCGCCTGTGGATGTTTTTACTTCTATTCCATATACCGTATCGTCTGTATCCATCAGCATAAAATCCAGTTCATAGCCGCCATAGGTTCCATAATGTAACCTGTTTTTTACCTTTCGCTGTGTGTAATCTACGGTAAACAGTCTTTGCAGCTCGTCGAAAACAAAGGTCTCTGTCAGGATTCCCTGCAGAGCCGAGGCCGCTACTCCGGAATTCTTCAGCCAGATAGGCCGCGATTTTCCGATTCTGTATATATTCTTTTACCACCGCCGGATAGCCGCCTATCTGGCGCGAACCCTCCAGCTGCAATACCCGATGCAGCGGATCCTTTTTCCAGGTGCTCAGCTCCTGCTGAATATCCCGTACAAAGGGGTTTTCGCTTCTCTACAATTCCTTCTTTATAACGAATCTCCGGAAGCTCTTTCTCCGCCTGGATCGCACCCTTTTCTGTCACAGACAAGTTCTCTATATAAGCGATGTTTTCCCGGATATAGTACTCTGTATAAAATTCCCCGTTCACCACAAAGCCTACCGTATCTCCATCCGAGTCTTTTACTCTATGTGAAGCAGGCATCCTGCGCCCGCCCTTCTGTGGCGCTTTTATTATAACTCAAACCTAGTTGCTAATTTTTTAACGAAATGAGAAAAATTAACGGGTTTATTTTTTAGTTTTTCAGCCTACTCTAT
>CAVKIR010000296.1:0-2482 GCA_963656395.1 Prevotella sp. CAG:279 | reverse complement strand
GTCGTCAAGGACTGCCTTGATCTCCTTGGGCTTCAGAAGGTTTATCGTTTCTTTGATCTCCTCCTCTTCCACCTCGTCATGCTCGAATTCTTCTTCGATCAGCTCGGCACAGAGCTCCACACACTCGTCACAGATATAGGTTCCGCTGGGGCCGGATATCATCTTTCGTACCTGGTCGCCTGTCTTTCCGCAGAAAGAACATCTCACCTTATCCTCATTCATTCTAGCCATTCAACAATTTCCTCTATTATCCTATTACGCTCGTTTTGCTACGATGCTGTCGATCAGGCCGTAGGCCACTGCTTCCTCGGCGCTCATGTAATTATCGCGCTCGGTATCTGCAGCGATGACCTCCAGCGGCTGTCCGGTGTTCGCCGCCAGAATCTCGTTCAGCTTCTTCTTGGTCTTCAGAATATGATCCGCTACAATCTTGATGTCTGTAGCCTGGCCCTGTGCTCCGCCGGAGGGCTGGTGAATCATAATCTCCGCGTTCGGAAGTGCCATACGCTTTCCCTTCGCACCGCCTGCCAGAAGGAAGGCGCCCATGCTGGCTGCCATGCCGATGCAGATGGTGGACACGTCGCACTTGATATACTGCATGGTGTCATAGATCGCCATGCCGGCCGTCACGGAACCGCCCGGGCTGTTGATATACAGGCTGATGTCCTTGCCCGGATCCTCAGACTCCAGGAAGAGGAGCTGGGATACGATCAGGCTTGCGGATACGTCTGTGACTTCCTCGCCCAGGAAGATAATCCGGTCTTTGAGCAGGCGGGAATAGATATCATAGGAACGCTCTCCCCGGCTGGTCTGCTCGATGACATAAGGTACCAAACTCATATTTGCCATATCTTATCAATCCTTTATGTTATGCTGCTTATTTCTCGACTGCTGTGTCTGTCACCAGGTCGATGGCCTTCTGCACTGCCAGATCCTCGCGGACACTCTGCAGATCCTCCTCCTGGAACATCTCCTTCAGCTTCTCTACTTCCATCTTATACTGCTCAGCCATCTTCGCAAGCTCTGCGTCCAGCTCCTCATCGGAAGCGGTCAGGTTCTCTGCTGCTGCCACGGCCTCCAGTACCAGTCTGCTCTGGATGCGCTTCAGAGCCTGGGGCTTGGACTGCTCCAGCAGCGCCTCTACATTGCCGCCGGTGAACTGCAGGTACTGATCCATGGACAGGCCCTGCATCTGCAGTCTCTGTGCGAAATCATCTACCATGCGCTCTGCCTGCATCTCTACCATGGCATCCGGAATCTCCATAGCTGCACCCTCGATGATCTTCTCGATGACAGCATCTTCCTTCTTTGCCTTCGCGTCAGCAGCCTTCTTCTCCTCTACGTTCTTGCGAACGTCTGCCTTGTACTCCTCCAGGGTATCGAAATCGGATACATCCTGTGCGAAATCGTCATCCAGCTCCGGAAGCTCTTTTACCTTGATCTCCTTCACGGTGCACTTGAAGACTGCCGGCTTGCCTGCCAGCTCCTTCGCATGATACTCCTCCGGGAAGGTCACGTCTACGTCTACCTCTTTGCCGATCTCAGCGCCGATAAGCTTCTCCTCGAAGCCTGGGATAAAGGCGCCGGAACCGATGGTCAGCGGGTAATCGGTACCCTTGCCGCCCTCGAATGCAACGCCGTCTACGAAGCCCTCGAAGTCAATGACGGTCATATCGCCGTCCTGCACTGCTCTGTCCTCTACGGTTATGGTTCTGGAGTTCGCCTCGCGCTCCTTCTCGATCTCTGCATTCACTTCCTCATCGGTCGCTGCGGTGTCAGCCTTCTCTACCTCGATGCCCTTGTACTGGCCTAAGGTGACCTCCGGCTTCACAGCTACCTCTGCGGTGAAGATGAAGGGCTTGCCCTTCTCGATCTGTACGACACTGATGCTCGGGCGGGATACGATCTCCAGATCGCAGTCCTTGGTCTCTGCCGGATAAGCCTTCTGAATCATCGCATTCACAGCGTCATCGTAGAATACGGCCGGTCCGTACATCTTCTCGATCATCTGGCGCGGTACTTTGCCCTTGCGGAAGCCCGGAACAGAAATCTGCTTTCTATTCTTCAGGTAAGCATCCTGAAGTGCTGCCTCTACTTCCTCTGCAGCGACCTCGATGGTCAGCTTTGCCATATTCTTCTCCAACTTTTCAACCTGTAAACTCATGTTCTATTTTTCCTCCTTGAGTGTGGGGGCAGTTGCACCGTCCACATAATATCTGTGTATTCTTTTATATACATACAGTCATTTCAGTAGTATAGCATGGATAAGCCCCAAAGATCAAGTATTTATGGGACTGTTTTTATCACTGTTCACGCCAAGGTTACTGTACAAACGCCAGCCAGCATCGGAGTAGCTGAGAATATCTAAATTTAGGGAATTTCGATATGTTCATAACTTAGAAAGTTCGGACGGCTCCGTACAAATGGAATGTTCCTGGCTCAGGTTGAATCCGCAGGGATTCTCTATGCGCATCACTCCTTC
>CAVKIR010000295.1:0-2482 GCA_963656395.1 Prevotella sp. CAG:279 | reverse complement strand
GCCTGGAGGACTACTACGTAACCGAGGGCGGCATCATTACCGTGAATACAGAGACAGCCGAAACTCTCGGCATCGACTACTCCGTCTTCAATGACCTGGGAACTGTCGTAGAGGTTCAGACGACAGAGGACTAATTCCGGAGGTATTCCTTTGATACACATTTTACAAACAGCCCTGGAGCTGGGCTTCCTGTACGCACTTATTCCCATGGCCTTGTTCTTAAGCTTTCGCGTTCTGAACATCGCCGACATGACCACCGACGGATGCTTCGTGCTGGGCACGGCAGTATCCGTCACCATGGCGGCAGCCGGACATCCGTTTCTCGCGGTTCCGGCTGCCATGGCAGCCGGCGCCTGCGCAGGCTTCGTGACAGCCTTTCAGCAAACACACTTAGGCGTACCCTCCATCCTGGCCGGCATCGTCACCAATATGGGACTGTATACCATTAACCTGATGGTTATGAAATGGAGTGCCAATGTAAGCCTCCTGAAGACAGCGACCATTTTCACCCTGTTTCAGAATACCGGCATCGGCGGCGAATGGTATGAGGCGCTGCTGGCCGGAACGGTCGTGATTCTGGCAGGCGTGCTGCTGGTGCTGTTTCTGGGAACCAGACTCGGCCTCTCCATCCGCGCCACCGGTGACAACATCGACATGGTGCGTGCATCCTCTGTCGATCCGACCTTCACCATTACCGTAGGCCTCTGCGTCGCAAATGCCCTGACAGCTCTGTCCGGAGCCTTAGTAGGGCAATATCAGAATACAGCTGACATCAACGGCGGCACCGGAATCGTGGTCATCGGACTGGCCAGCCTCATCATCGGTGAGACGGTGCTGGGACGAAGAAGCGTGATCAAGGGCGCAGTGGCGGCAGTGATCGGTTCGATTATTTATCGTTTTATCTATGCGATTGTATTGTATACAAAGATCATGCCGGTACAGGGACTGAAGCTGGTAACGGCAGTCATCGTGGCCCTGGCCATCGCATTTCCGACGATTAAGAGCTGGCTTGCCTTCCGGAAGCGGAAAAGAATGCATACCGCAAAAGGGGGTCGTGTCTAATGCTGGATATTCAGAATATTTCAAAAACCTTTAACCCGGGAACGGTCAATGCGAAGACCGCTCTGTCCGGGCTATCTCTGCATCTGGAGCACGGGGATTTTGTAACCATTATCGGTTCGAACGGAGCCGGAAAATCCACCCTGTTTAATGCTGTCGCAGGCGGCTTCTATGTGGATGAGGGGGCAGTGCTTCTGGACGGCGAGGACATCACCTTCCTGCCGGAGCATAAGCGCAGCCGCAGGATCGGACGTCTGTTCCAGGATCCCTTAAAGGGCACGGCTCCCGGCATGACCATCGAGGAAAATCTGGCTCTGGCCTACCTGCGTACGGCCAAGGGAACATCGGCCTTTTCCCGCGTTACCAAGAAAGAAAAAGAGCTTTTTCGTGAGCGGCTGGCGCTCCTTCATATGGGGCTCGAGGATCGGATGAAGCAGCCCGTCGGTCTGCTCTCCGGCGGCCAGCGTCAGGCACTGACGCTACTTATGTCAACCGTGGTAACACCGAAGCTTCTGCTGCTTGATGAGCATACGGCGGCTCTGGATCCCGCGACGGCAGAGCAGGTGCTTAGGCTGACCAGGGACATCGTGGAACAGGATCACATTACCTGTATGATGATCACTCACAACATGCGCCAGGCTCTGGAGCTGGGCAACCGTACCCTGATGATGGCCGACGGCCATATCGTCCTGGATGTAGGCGGCGAAGAGCGAAAGCACATGACCGTGGAAGACCTGCTGACCCGCTTCAAGGCAGGGACAGGCCATGAGCTGGATAATGATCGGATTCTGCTTTCCGATGCAGCGCAGTGAAAGACGGAGATGCTGATATAGAAAGTCTTGCCGGGTTCGGGGAGCGTGTGTCCATACGCTTCCCGAACCCGGCAAAATTATGCGTCTAAGCCGGAATCTCTGCAAAACTGCTCGATGCTTTCAGCTCTTTTAGCTGCTTTTAACCATGCTTTGAGTTCTTTTTCGTCAGTAGCAGACAAAATACGGTTGTTTACCTTCGCGGGAAGAGTTCCCAGATCGGACAGGCACACAAGGACGGCATCTTTCAGACCTTTTGTAATACCTTGCGTAATACCTTGTGTAATATCCTGCGTTACACCTGCGTTCCATCCGTCGTCATATAGCATTTTCCCTAATTCAGTCATTTTGATTGCCTCCTCTAAATCCTTCAATTCCGCTCTTTTCAGAAACTTTATTGCCAAGACATATAGTACTTCTTCCATGTGATGAAGTTCTTCTTTTTTAGATAGTTTTCTTCATTGCGTAGTATAACTCAGAAAGTTCAGACGGCTCCGTACAAATGGAATGTTCCAGGCTCAGGTTGAATCTGCAGGGATTCTCTATGCGCATCACTCCTTCGCTGAACTTCCGGACTTAGCGCAAACTCACAGCGCATGCTTGATGCCGGGTGG
>CAVKIR010000294.1:0-2488 GCA_963656395.1 Prevotella sp. CAG:279 | reverse complement strand
TCTCGATATAGCCCTGCTCCTGACGATACAGCCACTTGGTATCTGCCGGGCGAAGCTTCTCATAGTGGTTATAGTGTACCCAGTCCTCGAAGCTTACGGGCAGCGGATAGCCCAGCTTCTCCGCTAAGAGCTCCTGAAAATCGATTTTGTCCGCGCGATCCCGGATGCCTTCCCAGAACTCCAGCACCTCCTCCACATGCTCGTGGATCTCATAGCGTCTCGCACCGCCGTCGTAGATGATGCATTTTTCAAAAAGCGGGCTGCACATGGAAAGGGTCTCTCTTCGAAATTCCGGCGCTACGATGCCGCCCTTCCAGTAGAAGTCCACATCCGGCAGGTTGATGCCGGATACACCCTTGTCCTGGTAGGTGCTGAAGATTCCCTCATAATAGATGGTAATAAAGCCCTCGAAATCCGGCCAGAACTCCCGGATATCCCGGGTCAGCTCCTCTAAGATCTCGATGCCCTTTGTTCCTCCGATGGTGAAAATGATGATATTGCGAAGCTTCGCGCCGTGATCCCGGTAGAAATCCGTCACGTAGCGAAGACAGTGAATCAGGGTCTCGCCGCTGGCAATGATATCGCCAATCATCAGGGTGCTGTCGGGCACCATGGTCAGCTTGCTGTACTTGATCTCCAGCCCGGCGATCTCCTCGTTTTCAAAGACACGCTCACTGGAAAGAAAGCTGATATCATGGACGCGGATATGCTCCCGATAGCAGCTCTCCTCCAGCGGGTAATTGAGAGCGCCTCTCAAAATAGAGAGGATATTTGCAGTGGTTACCTTCTTTTGCTCCTTCAGATAATAGAGCATCTGGGATGTGGCAGAAATCAGGCAGTTATATACCTCATAGCCCACCACCTCCGGTGTATTCAGAAGCTTTCTGGACTCTGCCTCTGACACAATATAGTACTCATTCCGATAATCTCCGCCGTCCAGCCGATAACAGGCCACACCCTGTTCATCGAACTCCGGCACCAGAACCACATTTTCCCAGTTATTCATCCCGATCTCCTTCGCTTTTTTTCGACGTATCGTTTACGTTTTTTTACACATACGTATCTATATTAACGTGTCGAAAGGAGGCCGTCAAGAGTCGGATGAAGGAAATTTGGGTTATGCTTTGGATCCTGCTTTCTCTCCCCGCTGCAGAAGGAGAAAGTATCCGATGCAAAGCAGGGCACCTACCGCCGTGGAAATCGGTGCGGAAAGGCCGATGCGGGTCAGACTGGCATTGGGCTGAATACTCATAAAATACGCCAAGGGAAGGCGAACCAGCAAGGTCTGGATAAGACCCTGTCCCATGACGAAGACGGTCTTATTATAACCATTGAAATAGCCCATCATGCTGAAGAGAATCGCGGTTCCGATGGTCTCCGGGGCAAAGCCCTTCAGGTAGGCATAGGCATTCGCCACGACTGCCGCTTCAGTGGTAAAGATGCCGGATAGCAGGTCGCCCTTAAAGAATACCAGACAGAAGACACAGCTGCCTACCGCCAGACCGACACCGATGCCGGTAAATAAGGTCTTTCTCGCCCGCTTGTGCTTGCCGGCTCCCACATTCTGGGATACGAAGGAGGCCAGGGACTGCATCAGGGCGCTGGGAACCAGCATGGCAAAGTTCACGATCTTGCAGGCCACGCCGTAGCCGGAGGAGGCCTCCAGTCCCAGACGATTTACAAAGGCGCAGATGGCCAGGAAGGAAAACTGTGTCAGACACTCCTGTACTGCCAGGGGAAGTCCCACCTGCAGGAACCGCGGGCACTCCCTGTTCCAGCGAAAATCTTCCTTCTTTAAGGTAAAGGGAAGCTCTCTTTTTAAAAGCAGAGCCAGGGCAAAGACAACACTGAGAGCCTGCGCTGCCACGGTAGCGATGGCTGCTCCCGCTGCGTCCATGTGAAATCCGGCCACCAGCGCCAGATCACCCACGATATTCACGATGCAGGCTACCAGGACAAACAGAAGCGGGGACTTACTGTCTCCCATGCCGCGGAAAATAGCTGACAGCACGTTATAGGCCACGATAAAGAAGATACCGCCGCCGCAAATCCGCACATAGGTCGCTGTCAGATCCACAGCCTCCGCGGGAGCCTGCATCAGCACAGAGATGGGGCGTGCCAGAAATACCATCACAAGGAAAAGGATCACGGAAATCACTGCGAAAACCACGGTTCCTCCGCCGATGACACTGCTGATCTTCTCCGGCCGCTTTTCACCCAGATGGCGACCAATCAGGACGGTGATGCCCATAGCCAGCTGTGTCACCACGAAGGTCACCAGATTCAGCACCTGGCTTCCGGTGGACACGGCGGAAAGTCCCGAGGTGGATCCGAAGTGTCCCACCACCAGAAGGTCCACGGCACCATAGGCCGCCTGCAAAACCAGTGCTCCCAGCACCGGCATCATAAAGGCTACTAACTTCTTTAAAATACTGCCCTGCGTAAAATCGGATTTATCATTTGTCATAGCTCTTACTCCTCTCGCTCA
>CAVKIR010000293.1:1288-2499 GCA_963656395.1 Prevotella sp. CAG:279 | reverse complement strand
GCGACCGCCGGGTAGGTGCCTCCCTTCTGGCCGCGTACCGAAACGGCTGTCTTTTCGATTCCTGGAGTGAAAGCTTTGACAATGACAAATGGCTGAAGGCCTTTGAAGAGACCGGATTGGACGTGCCCTTCTATACGACCAGACATCGCACGGAGGATGAAGTATTTCCCTGGGACTTCATCGATATCGGTGTAACAAAGAAGTTCCTGCTGCGGGAGTGGAAGCGGGCTCATGAGGAGACGGTTACCCCCAACTGCCGGCAGCAATGCCAAGGCTGCGGCGCCGGCAGCTACCATGCTGGCTGCTGTCCTACGGCAGAAAAAGAGGCCACAGGAGGTGAAAATGCATGAAAATCCGTATCAAATTTCGCAAGTACGGCATTATGAAATTCATCGGTCATCTGGATATCATGCGCTATTTTCAGAAAGCCATGCGTCGGGCTGATATTGACATCTGTTATTCCGCAGGCTTCAGCCCGCACATGATTATGTCCTTTGCGTCCCCCTTGGGCGTGGGGCTCACCAGCGACGGCGAATACTTGGACATTGAGATAGGAAATGAGTTATCTTCCGCATCCGCGGTAAAGCGCCTGAACGCCGTCATGGCCGAGGGCGTGGAGGTGGTTTCCTTCCGGAAAATCCCCGAGGAGAAGGCCGCCAACGCCATGTCCCTGGTGGCAGCCGCCGACTACGAGGTGCGCTTCCGGGAGAACAGTCTGCCCGTAGACTGCACCTTTGGAAATGGTCTTGCGGAAAAATGGGAGACTTTCTGTGCTCAGGAACAAATTCAGGTAACCAAGAAGACGAAAAAAGGGGAGCGGGAGTTAGATTTGAAGCCCCTGATCTATGATACCGGATGCCATGAGGATTCCATTTTCCTACAGTTATCTGCCGGTAGTGCAGAGAATGTGAAGCCGGAGCTGGTGCTGGAGGCCTTCGCGGCCTTCGCAGGTTTTACCCTTCCGGAATTTGCTCTTCTGATTCACCGAAAGGAGCTGTATGCGAATACGGCCGGTGAAGGAGAGCCTCGGAAGCTTGTAAGTCTGGAAGATCTGGGAGAGGATTTCTAATGGAAGCAACAGAATGGATGGAAGAGCAGGCCGGGCAGCAGGGAGAGGGCGTTTTTCTGGTGTCCGGTCTGAATTTCAAGGGACAGGAGCGCATCGTTTACGCTTTTTATGAAAACGGACATGCTGCCGAGCTGTCCTGCTT
>CAVKIR010000293.1:0-1278 GCA_963656395.1 Prevotella sp. CAG:279 | reverse complement strand
CGGCGACTCCCTTCTGGGGAACATCTATGTCGGCAAGGTGAAAAATATCGCAGCCAATATTAGCGCAGCTTTTATCGAGATTGCGGACGGAAAGCTCTGCTATTATGCATTAAATGATAATGAGACACCCATTTTCACAATTGCAAAGAAAAAGAAGGATCTGGTCATCGGAGATGAGCTTCTGGTTCAGGTAAGCCGAGAGGCAGTTAAGACCAAAGCCCCAACCGTCAGCGCCAATCTGAATTTTGCCGGGAAATACCTGGTACTCACCAGCGGAAAACACCACCTGGGACTTTCCTCAAAGCTTTCACCGACGGAGCGGGAACGTCTGCGCGCCATCGCAGAGCCCTTCCTCGGGGAAGATTATGGCATCATCGTCCGAACCAATGCAGCGGGCGCGTCAGAAGAGGAGCTGAAAAAGGAAGTGGCAGAGCTGACTGCTGTCTATCGGCGTACGGTAGACACCGGGCGGAATCGGGCCTGCTTTTCTCTTGTATACAAGGAGCCGTCCGCCTATACTGCGAGACTGCGGGGACTGCGCACGGGCAGTTATGCAAAGCTTATCACAGATCGCACAGATATTTACAAAGAGCTGGAAGCATATCTGACGGAGCATCAGCCGGAGGATCTACAGAAGCTTCATTTTTATAAAGAAAAAGCACCATCCCTGAACAGCATCTACGGTCTCTCCAAAGCCTTTGAGGAAGCCTTAAAAGAGCGCGTGTGGCTGAAATCCGGCGGTTATCTGGTCATTCAGCCTACCGAGGCGCTGACTGTCGTGGACGTGAATACGGGCAAATATACGGGTAAAAAGAAAAAACCGGATACGTTCCTGAAAATCAATCTGGAAGCAGCCAGAGAGCTGGCGAGACAGCTACGGCTGCGTAATCTGTCCGGCATGATTGTCGCAGATTTCATCGACATGGAGCGGGAGGAGGATAACCGCACTCTGATGGCGGTGCTGGGAGCGGAACTAAAAAAGGACCCGATCCGGACGACACTTGTGGACATGACATCGCTGGGTCTGGTCGAAATCACCCGAAAAAAAGTGCAAAAGACATTGGCGGAGCAGGTGAACGGATAGTAAAAAAAGCACTTGACAACCGCAGCAGGTCTTGCTATTATATTAAAGATGCCGCACAATGAGGTATAAGTATGTGTTTTTTTAGTTTGAAAGAAGAGCATGTCACCGAAATTGGCGAGTAATTATATTAGGAGGTGCCACAGAATGTACGCAATTATTGCAACAGGTGGTAAACAGTACAAAGTATCTGAAGG
>CAVKIR010000292.1:447-2499 GCA_963656395.1 Prevotella sp. CAG:279 | reverse complement strand
CTTCTTATCTACGATATGCTCGATGTACTCGTCGCGGAAGTTCTGAAGCGTACTAAGTACCGGAAGCGGAGCACTCTTTCCAAGACCGCACAGTGACCGGTCTTTTACGAAATGACCCAGCTCCTCCAGCTTATCCAGATCCTCCATCTCGCCCTTACCGGCTACGATCTTCTCCAGGATCTCCAGCATACGCTTGGTACCGATCCGGCAGGGACCGCATTTTCCGCAGGATTCTCTCTGGGTGAAGCCCATGAAGAAACGGGCTACCTCTACCATACAGCTGTTGGTATTCATCACGACCATACCGCCGGATCCGATGATGGCATTGAACTTCTTGACCGAATCGAAATCCAGGGGCTCATCCAGCTCCTGCTCTGTCAGACAGCCGCCGGAGGGGCCGCCGATCTGAACCGCCTTGAAGTCCGCGTTATCACGGAGGCCGCCGCCGATATCGAATATAATCTCCCGGAGGGTGATGCCGAAGGGCACCTCGATAAGTCCGGTATGATTCACATCGCCGGTCAGGGCAAAGGCCTTGGTTCCGGAGCTTCCCGGTGTGCCTACGGAGGTAAACCAGTCCGCACCATTCACGATGATCATCGGCACATTGGCGTAGGTCTCGACATTGTTCAGGACGGTGGGCTTCTCGAACAGACCCTTTTCTACGGTTCTGGGCGGCTTTACACGCGGCATGCCGCGCTTGCCTTCGATGGAAGCCGTCAATGCGGAACCCTCGCCGCATACGAAGGCTCCTGCGCCCTTATTGATATGCAGATGGAAGGAGAAATCGGTTCCCAGGATATGGTCACCCAGGATTCCCAGCGCTTCCGCCTGCTCGATGGCCAGCTGCAGTCTCCGAACTGCCAGCGGGTACTCGGCTCTTACATAGATATATCCCTGATGCGCCTGCACGGCGTAGGCTGCCACCATCATTCCCTCGATCATTCGATGGGGGTCGCCCTCCATGATGCTTCGATCCATGAACGCACCGGGGTCACCCTCGTCACCGTTACAGACCACGTAGCGCTCCGTCTCCTTCTGGTTCGCCACCTGAGACCATTTCTTGCCGGCCGGAAAGCCCGCACCGCCGCGTCCCCGGAGGTTCGCATTCGTCACCTCGGTGATGACCTCCTCCGGCGTCATATCAAAGAGTGCCTTTTCAAAGGCCTCGTAATCGCCTGCTGCCAGCGCATCCTCGATATGCTCCGCGTCGATATGGCCGCAGTGCTCGAGAACCCGGCGCATCTGCTTTGCATAAAACGGAATCTTCTCCTGCGTCTCGTATACCTTATCGCCGTCGTGGTACATCAGATCCACCACCGGCTCTCCGTGAAGCACGCTCTTCTCAAAAATCTCTTCGCAGTTCTCCAGCTTCACCTTCAGATACAGGTAATTATAGGGCTCGATCCGAACCAGCGGTCCCATCTCGCAGAAGCCGTGGCAGCCGCTCTTCTTCACACCCACATGGGCGATCTCCTCACCAAACTGCACCTCTACCTGATCATTACCCTCTGCCATCTCGCAGAAGCGCTCATAGATCTTATCCGAGCCTCCGGCCAGACATCCGGTTCCTCCACAGACCAGAATCCGGCATTTTTCCTGCTGCTTCTTCTCCCGGCACTCTTTGCGCAGGAGTGCAAGTTCTTCTCTACTCTTCAGCTTCATACCTTATCCCCCCGCAATTCCTGCAACAGCGCTGTCGCCTTCTCCGGCGTCATCTTTCCGTGTACATCGTCGTTGACCATGACGGCCGGAGCCAGTCCGCAGGCTCCCAGGCAGGACACGGTCTCCACCGTAAACATCATGTCATCTGTCGTGTGCTTCGAAGCGCTTAAGCCCAGCTCTTTTCGCAGTGTCTCCAGCACCGGCATGGACTTGCGCACATGACAGGCCGTTCCGTCGCATACCTTGATGACATACTTTCCTTTTGCGTCGAAGGAAAAGTTCTCATAAAATGTAGCGACACTGAACGCATTCGCCTCGGTCACCCCGATCTTTCCGGCCACATAGGACAGAAGCTCCTCCGGCAGATAGCGGTAGGTGCCCTGAATC
>CAVKIR010000292.1:0-363 GCA_963656395.1 Prevotella sp. CAG:279 | reverse complement strand
AATCAGAGCTGACGGCTTCCGGCCGAGGCGATCCATGATCTCGTCCGCTTTCGCGTAGTAAGATTGATCCAGCATACTTTTCATTACCCTCCTTTTTATTTTCGCTTATTCACCCAAATATATAAATAGCTATTTATAGTATAAACCAGTCATTGTGTAAAATCAACAAATTTAATTTCTCTTCTGTTATTACTTTTGTGCAATCGTCCTATTTTTCAAAACATATCGGTTAAGTTTGACTAACCTTCACAATTTTTCAATGTATGTTTTGTAATCCTCCGGACGGTTGATGTTCGCGAAGCACGCCTCCGGGGCATTGCTCACATAGGTCTCGTAGCCGATGCGGTTCAGAAAAGCGAAGAC
>CAVKIR010000291.1:0-2503 GCA_963656395.1 Prevotella sp. CAG:279 | reverse complement strand
TTCATGTTCAGCAATGTCTATACGAACCCCATCGCCAAGGGTGAGGAGGTCAAGGCTCGCAATATGCTGGAGGGTCTGTTTTCCTATTATATGGATCACCCGGATGCGCTGTCCGATGAATTCCGGAATATTCTGGCCAGTGGCCGGGATCCCCTGGAGATCGTGGTATGTGATTATATCTCCGGTATGACCGATCAATATGCGATCTACAAGTTTGAGGAGTATTTTGTTCCGAAGGCCTGGAACGGATAGGTGGCAGAAGCGATGTATTATGCAGAAGAATTGATTGAGGAAGTACGCTCACGAAATGATATCGTGGATGTGATTTCCGGATATGTGCGGCTTTCACGGAAGGGATCCAGCTATTTCGGGCTCTGCCCCTTCCACAGTGAGAAGTCGCCGTCCTTTTCGGTATCGCCGGGGAAGCAGATGTATTATTGCTGCGGCTGCGGTGCTGGGGGCAATGTCTTTACTTTTTTAATGGAATATGAGAATTTTACATTCCCGGAGGCTGTGAAGGTTCTGGCGGATCGAAGCGGCGTGGAGCTGCCGGAGGTGGAATACTCCGAGGAAGCCAGACTGCAGGCCGATCAGAAAAGCCGGCTTCTGGAGATTCAGAAAAAAGCGGCGAAATACTACTACTATCAGCTGCGGCAGCCCAAGGGCCGTGCGGGGTACGAGTATCTGAAAAACCGGGCGCTCACCGATGAGACGATTCAGAAATTCGGCCTGGGCTATGCAGGACAGCAGTCGAAGGAGCTGTATCAGTACCTGAAGCATGAAGGATATTCGGACGCTTTGTTAAGGGAATCCGGACTTTTCAGCATGGACGAGCGCAGCGGTGTCTACGACAAGTTCTGGAACCGGGTTATGTTCCCGATTATGGATGCGAATCACCGGGTCATCGGCTTTGGCGGCCGCGTCATGGGCGACGCGAAGCCGAAGTATCTGAACTCGCCGGAGACGAAGATATTCGATAAGAGCCGGAATCTGTACGGGCTGAATTTTGCCCGCAGCTCCCGGAAGGGGAACCTGATCATCTGCGAGGGCTATATGGATGTGATTGCCCTTCATCAGGCGGGCTTTGGCCAGGCGGTGGCCTCCCTCGGTACAGCCCTGACCACCCAGCAGGCGATGCTGATGAAGCGTTATACCGATGAGGTGTTGGTGACCTACGACAGTGATGAGGCGGGAACGAAGGCGGCTCTTCGGGCCATCCCGATTCTGAAGGATGCGGGACTGACCATGCGGGTCATCAATATGAAGCCCTACAAGGATCCCGATGAATTTATCAAAAATATGGGGCAGGAGGCCTTTCAGCAGCGCATCGATGAGGCGCAGAGCAGCTTTCTTTTCGAGGTGGAGGTGCTGGAGCGTCAGTATAATCTGAAGGATCCGGCTCAGAAGACAGCCTTTTTCGACGAGACCTCGAAGAAGCTTTTGCGTTTTTCGGACGAAATCGAGCGCAATAACTATATCGAAGCCATCGCTGCCAAATACGGTACGGGCTATGAAGCCCTGCGCCGGAAGGTGAATCAGCTCGGTCTGACCCTAGGCGGACAGGAACCGGCTCCGAGACCCCGGGATGTCTCCACCCGAAAAAGGGAGAAGGAGGAGGGAACAGCGGCCTCGCAGAAGCTCTTGCTTACCTGGATGATCTCGGATGAGACTTATTTCCGGGTGATAAGGCGCTACATCAGCCCGTCTGATTTCAGCGTGCCGCTGTATGCGCAGATTGCAGCGATGCTGTATGAGCAGCACGAGCAGCAGGGGACGCTGAACCCGGCCGGTCTCCTGAGCCGTTTTGAAAATGCCGAGGAGCAGCGGGAGGCCGCTGCAGTCTTCAATGCACATCTGAAAAAGGTGGAGACCAGGGAGGAGACCGAGAAGGCCTTGCAGGAGACCATTTACAAAATCCGGCAGGAGGCCTTGAACCGCAGAGGAAAGGAGCTTGCGCCCACAGATATGGCGGGACTGCAGAAGCTGATACAGGAGCGGCGTGAGCTTCAGAAATTACATATTACATTGGATTAAAAGAAAGCACTATACGGAAGGAAGAAACGACATGGAAGAAAATGCAGCAAAGTTTGAGGAGAAATTAAAAGAGCTTCTGCTCATGGCGAAGAAGAAAAAGAACATCCTGGAATATCAGGAGATCAGTGACTTTTTTGCAGAGTTTGATCTGGATACAGAGCATATGGAGAAAATCCTCGAATATCTGGAGGCCAATAACATCGATGTGCTTCGGATTACCGGGGAAGGGGACGAGCCCGATGATGCCCTGCTTCTGGCTGAGGAGGACGATGAGGTCGATGATGTCGATGTGGAGCAGATCGATCTCTCCATTCCCGACGGCGTCAGCATCGAGGATCCGGTTCGCATGTATCTAAAGGAGATCGGCAAGGTACCTCTCTTGAGCGCCGATGAGGAGATCGAACTGGCGAAGCGTATGGAGGAGGGCGACGAGGAAGCAAAGAAGCGTCTGGCTGAGGCAAACCTTCGA
>CAVKIR010000290.1:0-2530 GCA_963656395.1 Prevotella sp. CAG:279 | reverse complement strand
CCATCAGGCTGTAGCCTCCATCCGCATAAAAGCTGCCATTTGAGGTGCTCTTATTCGTGGAAAAGTTGGATAGAGAGTCCGAGGTCCCCATATCGTAATACGCGTTTGTTTTCACATTTCCGCCCCAGGCATTCAGATACATGAGCTCGTTCTGTTCCACCATCAGGAAGGGAACGTCCTGGTCATAGCCGTAGGGGTTCGTGGTACTGGAAAAGCCGCTGGGTTCTTTGCTTTCCAGGCTCATCAGATTCGTGCCGGAAAAGTCTGCCGTTTCAGCTGCTCTAGTCTGAAAGGCAGACGCCGGGAGGCAGGTTACGATCATCGCAATTGACAAGAGCATCGTAAGCCCGCGTCTGAGAATACGCTTTTTGTCCATGTTGCATTGCTCCTTCTTCGTTCGTATTTCTTTTATTTTACTACAGGGTGGTACATTTTTTTGTGTCGTTTAGGGGCAATTTTGTGCTGTTTGGGAAAGCAGCCCGCTTTGCGGCTTGTATGCTTCGTACTTCTTTGTTAAACTGGGAAAAGAAAAGGGGGAGACCAAGGATGAAGGGCATGCGAAAGAATTTGGTGATGGGAGGAATCCTGCTGGCGGCTGTGGCGGCATATGCCATTCTCTTTTTAGTTCGCCTCTCGCAGCCGGATGAAGCCCAGACAGAGCTTTACCTGGGATGTACTAAAGAAGATACCGGCGGTTGGAGCTTTTTTACCGAATCCGGCAGTGCAGAGCCTATATTTGGCTTTGGCGGATATCTGGAGGGAATACAGACCTCCGGCAATGGTCCCGTGGCAGCGGAGCGGATCTTAGAGGACCCGGGTGAGCGCAGCTTTTTGCAATTTTCCTGTTATGACATCGGCATTCAGGTCTTCCTGGATGATACCTTACTGTATACAGATTTTCCCGGGGAGGAGAATCTGGCAGATGCATTCTTACAGGATGTGGATCCCACCGGCATCGCCTATGACGGGCTTCGGGTTCCGCTTCCGGAGGACTGTGAGGGAAAGCGGCTTCGCATCGTGACCTACGGCTCCGCCGTCGACGGACTCCGCCCGGTGGTCTTTCCGTCCCTGACGGGGCGCTTCTCCGATGCCGTGATCCAGACGACCGGCGTGGTCTGGCCCATGGCCGCTGTCACGGCACATCTCCTCCTTGCGATCGGCCTGTGCGTGGTGCTCCTCCTCGGCATACAGGAAGGGGAGGCTATCTGGAAGCTACTGCCCCTCGGCGGGTATTTTCTGCTGGCGGTTTTCTCGGATATCCGCACGACCTATCTGGAGAGCTCTGCCGGCCTCTCTGCTGACAGCGGAAGCCTAAGGTTTCTCTATCTCATACAGATGGATCTGCTATATGGCTATCTGGCCTGCGAGCTTCGTGGAAGAAAAAGGTGGATCCTCTTTGCCGGCACCCTGCTGCATATGCTGCTTTGCGGCTGCAAAAGCTTTTTCGGCATCACTGTCCTCTCCGAGACAGCCTTGGATTGGCTCGGCTTTGCCTTACTGCTTCTCGCACTGGGCTTCTGTTTTCGTTTCGACAAAACGCTGCTTCGAAGAATCAGCCAGGGGCTTTGCATCCTGACCCTGCTGCTTTTGCTGCTCTGGAAAATCACCCGCTATACCGGCGTCGGCCTTCTCTATCCTCTGACGAATCCGGTGACCGCCCTGCTTCAGGGAAGCCCCCATGCCTTCTATGCGCTCTTTTGTGACAGCATCGGTCTTCTCTGTGCCTTCGGAACCCTCACGGAATTTCTGCATCATGTGATGCTTCGCCAACGCGAGGTGCAGGCGATGAGGCTGAAGGGGCAGACAATCCGGGAAGCTTATGAGCAGACCCGGGAGCGTCTCCGACAGACGGCGCTCTTTCGCCATGAGTGGAAGAATCACGTCGCAGCCTTATCGATTTTGGCAGGAAAAGGGGATTATGAAGAAATACAGGCTTATCTAAAGCGTCTGGACGGAGCGCTGGAGCAGCTCTCACCTGTGACCTATACCCTCAATCCGACGGTGAATACCATCCTGCAGCGCTTTGCCGCAAAAGCCGAACAGCAGGGGATTGCCTTTCGCATCGATGCAATGCTGCCGGAAAAGCTGGAGCTTGCACAAGAGGATCTCTGCGGCTTTCTCTTCAATATGCTGGACAATGCCTTCGCGGCAGCTGCTCAGACCCAGCCGGGTGAAGTCCTTTGTTCTTTGAAAATACGGCAGCAATATCTGGCGATTCGCTGTGAAAATACCTATCAGGGGGCGCTGCGTCTCGATGTGAATGGGGAGCTTTTGACCTCCAAAGACGACACCTCGGAGCATGGCTTTGGCCTAAAGCGCATGCAGGCCATCGCAGAAAAATATGAAGGTATGCTGGATATCAGCTATGACGGAACGCGTTTCACGGTCATGACGGCCCTGAAACGCATTCCGAAGAAATAAACAAATACTCTAATTTTGATTCAGATAGCGTACGAAGCGGCTCTGAAACTGATTCATATAGCGTCTTCCGATGCTTAAAGCACTTCCGTCTGTCATGGAAAGCATCCGG
>CAVKIR010000289.1:0-2546 GCA_963656395.1 Prevotella sp. CAG:279 | reverse complement strand
CTCCAGAGGGCTGCGATAATCCGCCGGAATATGATCGACGAGTTCAGCCTCCGTGAGGCTTACAAGAGCCTCCCGAAAAAATCTGCGGCTTTCTTCCGTGAGATTGCCTCCGGCTGCTTCTTCCTCGATGGCTGCGCACCGATTCCACAGAGTCTTCAGTTCCTCGAAGCCCTCGGGAGGTCTGTGACCTTCCCGAAAGAGTACGTCCGGTTGAAACTGCGTATCCTGCCTGCTCTCCTGATACCCCTGCCGGAAGCGATCCAGCGTGAGGGCATTCTCGTCTGCCCTCAAAAATTCGCTCATTCGTTCCACCTTACTCTGAACGACAGGCAGCAGGGTGCCGAAGGTCTCTTCCTGCTCTCTCTTAAGAGAATCTGCCACATCCTTGTATTTATTTTTTAATGCATTTGCCCGCTTATAGGTGACCCCCGCAGCCTCATCCTGCTCCATCTGCATCACCTTTGTCCGAGCGGCCACCTGCATCCTCATATTCGTCTTATAGTCCGACTCGATCTGACTGACACCCTGCAGTGCCTGCCGGCTCTGCAGCTCCGCTACGGCTTCTTTCTTCAGATCTTTCCGGATCGTACTTCTCCATTTGAATGTGCCCCAAAATCCCATCTCTATACCTCCTTATAGAACATGCGCTCTCCTACGATCACTTTTTCCGTCACCAGCTCTCTTTCCGGCAATATATGCTCGGCCAGCTTCCTTACATTCTCACTGATGCAGCAAAAGCTTAATCGTTCCATCTTCTCCCCGGACTGCAGCAGTTCCTCAGACATCCTGCGAAAGAGTGAAAGAAGCTCCATCGTATACTTTTTCTCCACATAGCAGAGGGTCAGGATTTTCTCCTTTTCCAGCGTACGGATGAGCGCAATTCCCACGATCTCATCGCCGGCCGTCAATACCTTGCTTTGATCTGGATCTGCCCGTTCAAAATCCGCGCGGCTTACCAGAAAATTCTTCTTTTTCTCGCATAGATTCCGAAAATTCTTTCGCTGTTGTCTTGTAACCTGTCTGAGGGAATGGATCTCTGTCCGGGAATCCCGGATGGATTTATGAAAGACTGGATCAGTGAAAAAAACGGCCTTTTTCAGCTGCTCCCTTGTAACGATGACCTTCGGGATCGAGTCCCAGGTCAGGAAAAAATTGCGCGCAGACAACATCGCCAGGAAGCGATCCCTGTCCGGCGCTTTCTCATTGATATAGATTTCCAGGCTTTGTCCCTGTCTTTTTTCTGTCTCCGAAATGGCTGCGTCCAGAAGCGCACTGCCATAGCCTCGTCCTCGTTCCTCCGGCAGAACAAAAAGCCAAGTCAGCACCCAGGCCTCGCCCTTTTGCATCAGGAGGGCTGCTCCCGTCTCCCGTTCTTTTTCTTTTAAGACCAGTACGCGATCCGTCTCCCGCACATAGCCTTCCGGTATGAGGGAGCCATGCCTTCCTTCTTTTCCCGATAGAATCCTGACTTCCATAGGTTTTCACACACCTCTTATCAACTATTGGATTGCTTCATCAAATGATATCTGCGTTTTTCCTCATACATCTTCGCATCCATGCGGTTCAGGAAGGTCTCGGCAGTATCCTTTGTCCGAAATTTCGTATACCCCATCGATACACTTAAAGCAAAGGGCTCGGCCTTGGAATCATTAAACTTTTCCAGATTCTCCCGAATCTCCTTCATCGTCGCAAACGCACAGTCTGCTTCCACATCCTGCAAAAGGACGATGAATTCATCTCCGGCATAGCGAATCGCGATTCCGGAATCCGGTATGGAACGGCAGAGGATATTCGCCAGCGTGCAGATGGCCCGGTCTCCCATGCTGTGCCCCAGCTTGTCATTGATGCTCTTGAAATCATTGACATCCATCATAATTCCATGCAGGGCTTTGCGCTTCATCCGTTCCTTTTCCTCCAGCACTGCATTGAAATATCTTCGGTTATAGAGGCCGGAGAGCTCATCCGTATAGAGATTCTCCGCATAGGACTGCATCTGCACGAAGGTTAAGGCAATGGACACCGAAATCCAGGAGGATGTGATTCCGTAAAAGCAAAGCTGAATCAGGACGCCTGCGATACAGGGGCCGACAAAAAATTGCACCGGAAAGAAGTTCAGATTCACGCCCCTTCTTTTGGAATGATAAACCAGGTAGAGACTGTAGGCAAAATAGAGCATCAGCGAAATATAGCCCAGAACAGCTCCGCCTGCCCGCTCATATACATTGTCCGCCGATATCCGAAACAGGATTCCGGGCTTCAGGACATTGCAAAGGATAGCCACGGCCTCCGCCATCCAGGGCAGCATCAGAATCTTTACTTTCCGAAAGATTCTCCGGTAATTCCGATAGATACGCAGCTCCACATACAGGCACCAAAGGAAACCGATGGTGACCGTGCCCAGAAAGCAGACGCTGTTCGAGAACAGGTTGAGCGCCCGGCTGCCCGCAAAGCTCTTTCCGTCTATCAGGAAAGAAGTGGTCTCTGCCAGGGCACCCAGGAGGTTCATGACTGCCATGCCATCATATAGTTTATCTTCCATATGAAGG
>CAVKIR010000288.1:0-2558 GCA_963656395.1 Prevotella sp. CAG:279 | reverse complement strand
ATCATGTTCATACACCCTCAGCAGCAAGTGCTTCGGGCTGTCCTGAATAGTTACTTTTATACTACATCAGGCTTCCAGTAAGGCCTGGTAGATGTCCCGCTTGGACACACCGCGATCCTTCGCCGCCAGCCGCATGGCCTCCTTGTGCGGAACTCCCTGCTGCTCGTACAGTGCCACATGCTCGGCAATGGTCATCTCATCCCAGGCCGACTGCTTTTCTTTTTCCATCTCTTCCCGGCTTCGGCCTTCGATAACCAGCACGCACTCGCCCCTGGGCGCCTCCGTCTCATAGTGGCAGATGGCCGCCTCCAGGTCTGTCCGGAAAATGGTCTCGTGCTTCTTTGTCAGCTCCCGGCACACCGAGATTCGCCGATTTCCCAGGATATCCTTTAACTCTCCGAGGGTCTTTAAGAGCCGGTGCGGCGCTTCGTAGAGAATCATCGTCCGCGTCTCGCTCTTTAGCTCCTCCAGTACACTCTGTCGCTCCTTCTTGTCCGACGGCAGGAAGGCCTCAAAGGCGAAACGGCGTGTCCCAAGCCCTGACAGGGTCAGTGCCGTCACACAGGCGCAGGCTCCCGGCAGCACCGTTACAGCGATACCCGCCTCCGCGCACATCTTCACCAGCTCCTCGCCCGGATCCGAGATACCCGGCATCCCGGCGTCGGTGATCAGAGCGATATTTTTCCCGGCGCGCAGCTGCTCCACCAGCTCCCGTCCCTTATCGAACTTATTGTACTCATGGTAGCTGGTCATGGGTGTATGAATTTCAAAATGATTCAGCAGCTTGATGCTGTTGCGGGTATCCTCCGCTGCTATCACATCTACCTCTTTCAGGATGCGCAGCACCCGAAGGGTGATATCCTCCAGATTCCCGATCGGTGTGGCACACAGATATAATGTCCCCTGCATCTTCTCTCCTTAATATCCGTAAATATCGTAAATCTCATCCATATAGACACCGGGCTCCTTGTATACAATCAGCGGCTTCTCCACGGTCATTCGGGAACGTCCGCCCCGGCAGGCCTCCAGAAGCACCATATTGGGCTCCTTATCTACGTAAGGATAGACTAACTGCATCCGCTTGGGCTCCAGCTTATACTTCACCAGGGTCGTTATAATTTCCGCCAGCCGGAAGGGCCGGTGCACCAGATAAAAGCGTCCGCCGGGCCGCAGCACCTTCGCTGTCTCCCTGGCCACGTCCTCGAAGCTGCAGAGAATCTCGTGGCGCGCGATGGCCTTCGGAAGCTCCGGATTCACGATGCCGTGACTGCCCGTCATATAGGGCGGATTGCAGGTCACCACATCAAAAGAAGCCGCCCCGAAGATGGAAGCCGCTTCCTTGATATCCCCCTGAACGATGGAAACGGAATCCGAAAGGGCATTGAGCTCCACGCTGCGCCTGGCCATATCCGCACTCTCTTCCTGGATCTCCAGGCCTGTAAAGTGCTCACCTTCTGTCTTACCCCGGAGCAGGATCGGAAGAATCCCTGTACCCGTTCCCAGATCGAGCGCCCGCTCACCCGGCTTCACCTTAGTAAATCCGGAAAGCAGCACTGCATCCATACCGAAGCAGAACTTACTGGGATTCTGGATAATCTGAAATCCATTTCGCTGCAGATCATCCAGCCGCTCTCCATCCTTCAACTTAATTGTCATCCAGCTTTGATTTCCTCTCCTGCTTTTCCAGAGCCTCCAGCTTCTTCAGCTCCTTATCGGAATTTCCTTTGTCTCCCTTATCGCCCTTCTTTTTTCGCGGGCGAAACTTCAGCTCTTCTGCCGGATATTCCCGAATCTCCTTCTCGTCACCCTCGATGGTCACGATCACCTTGACCTTCTGGCGCAGTACGTTGACACTCTGTACCTCTCCCTTCAGACCGTCGGCGGTGGTTACATAATCACCTGTACCTGGCAGGTGGCTGTTCAGCTCCTCGTAGGTCTCCTGCTCGTGCTTCAGGCAGCACATCAGTCTGCCGCATACGCCGGAAATCTTGGTGGGATTCAGGGACAGGTTCTGCTCCTTGGCCATCTTGATGGACACCGGCACGAAATCGGACAGATGGGTATGGCAGCACAGCGGTCTGCCGCAGATGCCGATACCGCCCAGGATCTTCGTCTCATCCCGGACACCGATCTGACGCAGCTCGATGCGGGTGCGGAATACACTGGCCAGATCCTTGACCAGCTCACGGAAATCGATGCGTCCGTCCGCGGTAAAATAAAACAGCACCTTATTATTATCAAAGGTATACTCTGCCTGAATCAGCTTCATAGCCAGACCGTGCTTTTTTATCTTTTCCTGACAGATCCGAAATGCCTCTTTTTCTTTGACGCGGTTTGCCGCCTCTTTTTCGTCATCCTCCTTGGTCGCTACCCGGAGCACAGGCTTCAGAGGCTGAATCACCTTCTTATCCTCTACCTCCTTGGTGCCCACCACGACATAGCCGTATTCCACACCTCTGGCTGTCTCTACAATGACATGCTTTCCTCTGGGGATATCCAGCTTCCCCGGAGAAAAGAAATATATTTTCCCGGCGTTTCGAAATCTGACGCCTATGACC
>CAVKIR010000287.1:0-2576 GCA_963656395.1 Prevotella sp. CAG:279 | reverse complement strand
GGGTTCTGGTCTCCGAGCTGAGTAAACGGTATGATGTAACGGATGAAACCATCCGACGGGATCTGGAGAAGTTGGAGAGTGAGGGCTTTGTCAAGAGAACCTACGGCGGTGCAGTTCTGAATAAGAATAAGAACGTGGATATGCCCTTGCGGATTCGGGAGAAGACGAACCGGGATGAGAAGCAGATCATCGCCGGATTGGTGGCGGGTCTGGTGGATGAGGGAGATCGGATTATGCTGGACGCGTCCTCGACCTCCCTGATGATTGCCAAGGAATTAAAGGAGATGAGCAAGCTCACGGTCATCACGAATTCGGTAGAGGTGCTGATCGAGCTGGCCGGCCATGAAGGAATTCAGGTGATCTCGACAGGAGGAAACTTAAATGAGAGCTCGCTGTCCCTGGTGGGAAATGCAGCACAGAAGGTCCTGAACGGTTATCATGTAGACAAGGCCATCTTTTCCTGCAAGGGCATCGATATGCGGGAGGGTATGACTGATTCCAATGAGCTGGACAGCGATATCAAGATTACCATGTATAATTGCGCGGATACGGCGATTCTGGCCGTTGACAGCAGCAAATTCGATCGGGTTTCCTTTGTGAAATCCATGATGCTGAAAAAAGGGGACGTAATCGTGACCGACCGGAAACCATCAGCGGAATGGCTGAATTTTCTGGAGGAACAGGGGGTTCATCTGGTCACACAGCCATAAAATAGAAAGGAAAGGGATTTCGTTATGGGAGAGAAGATTTACAATCTGGCGTTTGACTTCGGAGCATCCAGCGGGCGCATGGTGCTTTGCAAGCTGGAGGATGGGCAGCTGACGCTGGAGGAGCTGCATCGATTTCCGAATCATGAGGTCCGTGTGGGGGGACACATCTACTGGGACCTGTTCGGCCTGTATCATGAATTAAAGCAGGGACTGAAAAAAGCCGCGGCAAAGAAGGTGCCGATTCAGTCCCTGGCCATCGATACCTGGGGCGTGGATTACGGCCTCTTCGACAAGGATGGCAACCTGATCGGTAATCCGGTGAACTACCGGGATTCCCGCACAGACGGCATGCTGGAAGAAATTGGAAAAATTATTCCGCTGGAGGAGCTCTATCAGCGCACCGGCATTGAGTTCATGTATTTCAATACCATTTTCCAGCTTTATGCGGAGAAGAAGATGCGTCCCGTGATCCTGGACAATGCGAAGCGCATTCTGTTTATGCCGGAGCTCTTCGGCTATTTCCTGACGGGGATCATGTATTCTGAGTATACCTTCGCCAGCACCTCCCAGCTTCTGGATGCCAGAAAGCGGGATTGGGATTATGAGCTGATCGAGAAGCTGGGCCTGAATAAAGAGCTGTTCGGCCCTATCGTGATGCCGGGTACCGTCATCGGGGATCTGCTTCCCGAGGTGGAGGAAGAGACGGGGCTTGCGGGCGTAAAGGTGATCGCAGTAGGCAGCCACGATACGGCCTCCGCGGTGGCAGGCGCTCCGCTGGAGTCCGACGACGCAGCCTTCTTAAGCTGCGGTACCTGGTCCTTGCTCGGCATGGTTCTGGACGAGCCGATTCTAAATGAAGCTTCCTATAAATATAACTATACCAACGAGGGCAGCATCGACGGCAAGATTCAGTTCCTGAAGAATATCAACGGTCTCTGGATCATGCAGAATCTGCGTCGCAACTGGTGTGAATTCGAGGGAGAGGTGAGCTTCCCGGATATCATCCACGAAGCAAGGGCGGCCGCAAGGCAGGACTTCACGATCAATCCGAAGGATCCACGTTTCACGGCTCCCATCAATATGATGAAGGAGATCGTCGGTTACTGCGAGGAGACAGGGCAGGGAACTCCGAAGGGACTCGGAGAGATGGCTATGGCGATCTACAATGGCCTGACAGAGGAATATCGTAAGTCCATCCATTATATGGAAGAGATCACAGGTAAGACCGTGACCTGCATCAATATGGTAGGCGGCGGCATCCAGGACCAGCTGCTCTGCGAGCTGACAGCGAAGAAGACAGGCAAGCGCGTCATGGCCGGCCCGGTGGAGGGCTCCGTCCTCGGCAACAGCATCGTTCAGCTGGTAGCCATGGGTGAGATAGAGAACGTGCAGGCCGGACGGGACATCATCCGGAAGTCCTTTGATGTAAAGGTCTATGAGCCGTAGAAAAAATTGTTACTGGAACGAGGTACGAGTAAACAGTAACAAAAAAGGTATTGACAGAACACCGTAAAGCCACTATAATCTTATGTGTGCAAGGATACCTTTGCTAATTCAAAGGTAAAATACCCAGACAGTTGTCTCATGCACAATACACAACTGGAGGGAGGTTAGGTGTGAACTATGTCAAATGTAATCGTGAAAGAGAACGAGACTTTAGATAGCGCTCTTCGTCGCTTTAAGAGAAACTGTGCAAAGGCAGGCATTCAGCAGGAGATTCGTAAGAGAGAGCATTACGAGAAGCCGAGTGTAAGACGTAAGAAGAAGTCTGAAGCAGCAAGAAAGCGTAAATACAATTAATTTTGTACATGAAATTCCTCGACGCATTGTCGGGGAATTTTTTCTCTAACAGGGAAAATTACACAC
>CAVKIR010000286.1:0-2594 GCA_963656395.1 Prevotella sp. CAG:279 | reverse complement strand
CTTCAGTCCTGCAAGCCCCAGCTCGGTAAATGCCTTCTCCAGCACTTCTGAAGCGTCCGGTCTCTTCGGATCGACCGAGGCAAAGCCTATCAGACGATCCGGATAGAGATCGACCAGCTTCTTTACTTCTTCATTGGAGACAATTTCCCCTCCCGCCCTGGTCGTCACATCTTCTGCCGAGAGCACTGCTTTATCGATGCCTGCCGCATTGAGCTGTGTGATGAACAGGCTCAGCGGCCATACGTGCTGCTTATACAAAAAGTACTGCTCTCTTCTGAAGCTGATCTTATCCTTATCCCCACATATTTCCTCGAAGAATCCGGGAAATGTATGCATATCAATTACCATGATTGTCTCCTCCGAAAAGGCCGCCGGTAAGAATGCCGACGGCCTGATTTACCTTATACCCGATACCTTTTCTTTATTTATCTGAAGTCTGCAGAATTCTCCTTTGTTACTACAGTTGCTCCTGTATCCACATCGGTCTCCTCCAGAGTTCCGCCTGTCGCCAGTGTGTAAGCTGCTCTTACTGCGCCGTCACCCATACCCTGCGGGTTCTGTGCCATGACGCAGTACAGTGCGCCGCTGTCTACCAGGTCAAGGCTTGCGCTGGTGGCATCGAAGCCTACCGCTACGCCCTTCCAGCTCGGGTTCGCTGCTACAGCATCACCGACACCGACTGCACCCGGCTCATTGTCACCATACAGGCCAACGACACCCTGGGAAATGAAGTTCTCTGCTGCCGCCTGGGAAGCTGCTACCTCAGAGTTGCCATACTGTACCTCGAGGATGTTGTAATCGGTTCCCTCGAAGGCAGACTTGAATCCGCCTGTACGGTCTACTGCTGTCTGGGTTGCATTGGAGAAGGATACGATGCCAATGTCACCGCTTGTGATACCCTTTGCCTCCAGCTGGGCGATCTCCTGCTTGCCGGCCTCTACGCCTGCTGCATAGTTATCGGTACGGAAGGAAGCGGATGCATCCAGGTTCGCTGCGGAATCTACGTAGATAATCTTAATTCCTGCGTCAAGCGCGGACTGCAGGGTCGATACGATGGCATCCGGGTCAACGGCTGCTACGATCAGCACATCCGGCTTTGCCGCGATAGCGTTGTTCAGAACCTCGATCTGAAGCTGGGTATCCTTCTTATCCGGCTGCATCCACTGGTAGTTGATGCCGAGCTCCTTTGCTGCTGCAGAAGCGCCCTTATCTACATTTACCCAGTGATTATCCAGACCGTCCATGGTTACCAGGATGACACTGATATCAGAGGCATCCTTCGCCGCCGTCGTATCGGATGCATCCGCTGTGTCTGCGGTATCCGTGCTCTCTTCTGTCTTCGTGTCGGTCGTTGCTGTGGTGTCGGACGAGCTTCCGCAGGCCGCCATGGATGCCACGACTGCGACAGCCATAATCATTGCCAGTAATTTCTTTTTCATAGTCTTTCCTCTCCTTTATAAATTTTTTTGGTTTATATCGAAACCCTTCTCCCGGGTCTGATACCTGATAAAATGTTAAATGACTTATTTCGCTTTCTTTCTGCCGGTACGCGTTACGACATCCAGCATTACAGCTGCGATAACGATGATGCCGATGATAATGTTACGAAGGGCAACCGGTGCACCCACGAACTGAAGTCCGTTCTGGAGGATTCCCCAGATACCGGCTCCGGCGATGACGCCTGCCAGGATTCCGGTACCGCCCAGGGTGGAGATACCGCCGATTACACAGGCCGCTACGGCGTACATCTCATAGGTCGTACCTGCATCCATGGTTCCCATTCCTGCGGAAGCCAGCAGCACCAGGCCGCACAGGCAGGAGCAGAATGCACTTACCATATAGGTAACAAGGATGGTGTGAAATGCATTGACACCGGAAAGCTTTGCCGCATCCAGATTGCTTCCGACTGCGTAGATGTGACGGCCTGTTCTCGTCTTACTCAGAAGGAAATTCAGAACCAGCCAGAGAATCAGGGCAATCCATACCGTGCTGTAGATCTTCAGAAAGCTGTCGTAATACAGGAGATTCCGGAAATCCTGTGCAGAATTTCCGATGAAGTCGGTATTCCGGTTGTTATTGACCAGCTGCGCCAGTCCTCGTGCCAGGGTCATGGTACCCAGGGTGGCGATGAAGGACGGAAGACCTACCTTCGCTACCAGAACACCGTTTGCAAAGCCGATGGCCATAGAGAGAGCCAGTGTTGCCAGAATGGCCAGCACCGGATTGACACCGTGGCTCATCAGCGTCCCGGCTGTCATGCAGGCCATACCTACGACAGAACCGATGGACAGGTCGATATTGCCGGTAATCAGGACGAAGCCCTGGCCGATGCCGATGATCAGGGTCGGCGCGATCTGCCGAAAGAGGTTCTGGATGTTATTGCCGGAACGAAACTGCGGACTTAGGATACTGAAGATGATGAACAGCAGGATGAAACCGCAGGCTGCTGTAAATACGGACTGTACGCCCCGCGCGGAAAGCGTGCGGCTGAACCAGGATGATTTCTTCTCATTCATAATGCTTACTCCTTATACTTTTGCGTAACTGTTCAGTACCTTCACAGTTACGAATGCAAAATCCATGAGAATCGGCTT
>CAVKIR010000285.1:0-2598 GCA_963656395.1 Prevotella sp. CAG:279 | reverse complement strand
GGCGGGCGCCTGGCGAAGATGCACGATTCATAGAGAATCCCTGCGAGGAACACTGAAGCGCCATCCATTCCTGTATGGGGCCGCCTTTGCGAGCTATCATGGACTGGCTGGCGTTTGTACTGTAACAGATGTGGGAATAATAGGAAAAACATAATAAGAAAGGCATTGCAGAATACCACAGTGATGTGTTAAAATATACGAATCACTGCCTTTCCGGTGCTGACGGGAGAAACAGACCGGGAAGAGAAGAAAAGGAGAGTTCATATGAGTGATAAGAATTTTAAGCCTTATATTCCGGCAGAGAAGTCTCTTCCGGAGTTTACGGCGACCTCTGTCATCCTTGGTATTCTGCTGGCCATTCTGTTCGGCGGCGCGAATGCTTACCTGGGACTGAGAGTAGGTATGACGGTTTCCGCTTCCATTCCGGCAGCGGTTATTTCCATGGGTGTCATCCGTGTCATCCTGAAGAAGGATTCCGTTCTGGAGAACAATATGGTACAGACCATCGGTTCCGCCGGTGAGTCCGTAGCTGCAGGTGCGATCTTCACCATGCCGGCTCTTTTTTTGTGGGCCAGCGAGTGGGGCACCAGTGCACCGTCTCTGGTAGAGATTGCCATCATCGCTGCCATCGGCGGCAGTCTGGGTGTTCTCTTTATGGTACCCCTTCGTAAAGCCCTGATCGTGCAGGAGCACGGCGTGCTTCCTTATCCCGAGGGACAGGCCTGCGCCGAGGTGCTTCTGGCCGGCGAGGAAGGCGGCGAAAAGTCCGGCATCGTATTCAAGGGTCTGGGTCTGGCAGCAGCTTACAAGTTCATCACAGACGGACTGAAGCTCTTCCCCAGCGAGGTGCATTACGAGATTCCGGCTTACAAGGGATCCGGTGTGGGCATCGACGTGCTCCCGGCTCTGCTTGGTGTCGGCTATATCTGCGGAACCAAGATTTCCTCCTACCTGTTCGCAGGCGGTGTTCTTGGCTGGTTTGTGCTGATGCCGCTGATCGTTCTGTTCGGTCAGAACATCACCCTGTTCCCGGCGGATGTAAGCGTCGCTGAGCTGTACGCAGCAGGCGGTTCCTTCTCCATCTGGAGCAATTATATCAAGTATATCGGCGCAGGCGCCGTAGCAGCAGGCGGAGTCATCAGCCTGATCAAGTCTCTGCCGCTTATCGTCCGTACCTTCCGGGATGCCATGAAGGGCTACGGAAAGGGCAATACCGGCAGTGACCTGCGTACCGACAAGGATATCCCCATGAAGTCGATCGTCATCGGCATCGTGGTACTCGCACTGCTGATCTGGCTGATTCCGGCAGTTCCGGTGAATCTGTTCAGCGCTTTCCTGATCGTTATCTTCGGTTTCTTCTTTGCTACCGTGTCCTCCCGTATGGTTGGCCTCATCGGCAGCAGCAATAACCCGGTATCGGGTATGACCATTGCGACATTGCTGGTAACGGCTCTCATTCTGAAGGCCACCGGTCAGGTAGGACAGGCAGGCATGACGGCAGCCATCGCCATCGGTTCCGTCATCTGTATCAATGCAGCCATCGCAGGCGATACATCCCAGGATCTGAAGACCGGCTATATCGTCGGAGCGACACCCTGGCGTCAGCAGATCGGTGAGCTCATCGGTGTGGTAGCGTCCTCCGTGGCCATCGGCGCGATTCTGTACCTGCTGAATGCAGCCTGGGGCTACGGCTCTACAGAGCTTCCGGCACCGCAGGCTACCCTGATGAAGATGATTGTAGAGGGCGTTATGGGAGGCAATCTTCCCTGGACGCTGGTATTTGCAGGAGCCTTCATCGGTATCATCGTAGAAATCCTGGGTATTCCGGTTCTTCCCTTTGCGGTAGGCCTGTACCTGCCGATTCATCTGAGTACACCGATGATGATCGGCGGTCTGGTACGTCTGTTCCTGGAGAAGAAAAAGGGTATGGACGAGAAGGCAAAGAAGGATATGATCGACAATGGCGTATTGTATTGCTCCGGTCTGATCGCAGGTGAGGGTCTGGTAGGAATCCTGCTGGCAGTCTTCGCGATTATCCCCATGGCAAATGGCTCTCTGGGCGATTTCCTGGCAGGTCTGGTATCCGGTACGCCCATCAACAGCAACATCGGAGGCCTGGTATTCTTTGCCCTGCTGACCGCGACCCTGTTCAAGGTTACCATTGGCAGAAAGAAGAAATAAATGAAAAAAAAGAAGAATTATCTGGATTATGTGCCGGTCTGCGCGCCGGGCTACAGCTGGAGGCTGAATGAAAAGAAGCTGGTGGAGATAGAGGTGCAGAATAAGGGCTTCTATAACCGGCTGGCACAGAAGCTTTTCAAGCGGCCGAAGGTGAGTTATATCAGCCTGGACGAGTACGGCAGCTTTGTATGGCAGCAGATGGATGGAAAGCAAACCATCTACGACATCAGCCTTCTGGTAAAGGAGCGCTATGGGGAAAAGGCCGAACCGCTTTTTCCGCGGCTTACAAAGTTTTTCCAGATTCTGTATCAGAATCACTACATCGGATACAGTACCCCACTGAAGAAAAAATGATAAAGTCTTGTAACTATTCAGGACAGCCCGAAGCACTTGCTGCTGAGGGTGTATGAACATGAT
>CAVKIR010000284.1:0-2603 GCA_963656395.1 Prevotella sp. CAG:279 | reverse complement strand
CCCAAATCATGTTCATACGCAGCCTGACAGCAAGTGTCTGGCTGCTGTTTGAACAGTAAAAATATACAGTATTTACAAATAAAAAGTTTGTGGTATACTAAACTAAGGTTAAAAGAGGCTTTAGTAGATATTATAGATAGATTACAGATAGAGAAATGGGAGCTATTATGGATCAGTATGTGATAAAAGGCGGCAATCCCCTGGTCGGCGAGGTAGAGATCGGCGGCGCGAAGAATGCTGCCCTTGCGATTCTTGCAGCAGCAATTATGACAGATGAAACAGTTTTGATAGAGAACCTGCCGGATGTACGTGATATCAACGTACTTCTGGAGGCCATGCAGCAGATTGGCGCACGGGTAGACCGGACAGACCGGCATACCGTGAAGATCAACGGAGCCCATATCGGCGGCTACAGCGTCGATTACGAGTATATTAAGAAGATTCGCGCTTCCTACTATCTGCTGGGCGCATTGCTCGGCAAGTATAAGAAGGCGGAGGTACCACTGCCGGGCGGCTGCAATATCGGCAGCAGACCCATCGATCAGCATCTGAAGGGCTTTCGCGCCCTGGGAGCGGATGTGAAGATCGAGTACGGTTCCATTATGGCGGAGGCGAAGCATCTGTGCGGCAGCCATATCTACCTGGATGTGGTCTCCGTGGGAGCGACCATCAATATCATGATGGCGGCATCCATGGCGGAGGGCAGTACCGTGATTGAAAATGCGGCCAAGGAGCCCCATGTCGTAGACGTGGCGAACTTCCTGAACAGCATGGGTGCAAATATCAAGGGTGCCGGAACCGATATCATCCGAATCAAGGGCGTGGAGAGGCTTCACAGCACTGAATATTCGATCATTCCGGATCAGATCGAGGCCGGAACCTTTATGTTCGCGGCGGCAGCGACCCGCGGCGATGTGACAGTGAAGAATGTCATTCCGAAGCATCTGGAGGCGACGACATCGAAGCTTCTGGAGATCGGCTGTGAGATCGAGGAGCTGGACGACGCAGTGCGTGTGGTATGCTCGAAGGGACTTCGCAGCACGAATGTCAAGACCCTGCCTTATCCGGGATTTCCGACGGACATGCAGCCTCAGATCACTGCGACACTGGCACTGGCCAGGGGCAGCAGCATCGTGACGGAGAGCATCTTCGAGAACCGCTTTAAATATGTAGACGAATTGGCCCGCATGGGTGCGAATATCAAAGTAGAAAGTAATACTGCCATCATCGAGGGCGTGGAGCGCTATACCGGCGCGCAGGTATCGAGTCCGGATCTCCGCGCGGGAGCAGCCCTGGTCATCGCAGGCCTGGCTGCGGACGGCATCACCATCGTAGATGACATTCATTTCATCGAGCGCGGCTATGAGCGCTTCGACGAAAAGCTTCGCTCTCTGGGCGCTGAGATTGAAAAAGTGGAAGATGAGCGTGCATTGCAGAAGTTTCGCCTGAGAGTGGGTTGATAAATGAAAGGAAGAGATCATGGAAAAATTATTATTTACATCTGAATCGGTAACCGAAGGACATCCGGATAAGATCTGCGATCAGATATCCGATGCCATTCTGGATGCCCTGCTGGAGCAGGATCCCATGAGCCGTGTAGCCTGCGAGACCGCTACCACCACAGGTCTGGTGCTCGTCATGGGCGAGATTACCACCAAGGGCTATGTCGATATCCAGAAAATCGTGCGCGACACAGTTCGCGAGATCGGCTATGACCGCGGAAAATACGGCTTTGACGCGGAGAACTGCGCTGTCATCACAGCCATCGACGAGCAGTCTGCCGATATCGCCATGGGCGTGAATAAGGCTCTGGAAGCGAAAGAACATCTGATGAGCGAGGACGAGATCGAAGCCATCGGTGCAGGCGACCAGGGTATGATGTTCGGCTATGCGGTCAATGAGACCCCGGAGCTGATGCCCTACCCGATTTCCCTGGCTCATAAGCTCACCAGACAGCTCACCAAGGTGCGTAAGGACGGCACCCTCGCATACCTTCGCCCGGACGGAAAGTCCCAGGTGACGGTAGAGTATGATGAGAACGGAAAGCCGGCACGTCTGGATGCAGTGGTTATCTCTACGCAGCACAGCGAGGATGTGACCCAGGAGCAGATTCATGCGGATGTGAAGAAGTATGTTCTGGATCCGATCCTCCCGGCAGAGATGGTAGATGAGAATACCAGGTTCTATATCAATCCGACCGGACGCTTTGTCATCGGAGGACCCCACGGCGACAGCGGTCTGACCGGTCGTAAGATCATCGTAGACACCTACGGCGGCATGGCGCGTCACGGCGGCGGAGCCTTCTCCGGCAAGGACTGCACGAAGGTAGACCGTTCCGCAGCCTATGCGGCACGTTATGTGGCGAAGAATATCGTAGCAGCCGGCCTGGCAGACAGATGTGAGATTCAGCTGTCCTATGCCATCGGTGTGGCAAGACCGACCTCCATCAATGTCGATACCTTCGGCACCGGCAAGGTATCCGATACCAGACTGGTAGAGATTATCCGTGAGAACTTCGATCTGCGTCCCGCAGGCATCATCCGTATGCTGGATCTGCGCAGACCGATCTACAAGCAGACCGCAGCCTACGGTCACTTCGGTCG
>CAVKIR010000283.1:0-2607 GCA_963656395.1 Prevotella sp. CAG:279 | reverse complement strand
TGGTAAAGTCGCCATTCTTCCCTACGACGAAGAGTGCATCCTGGCCATTTAGATTACCGCTGTTATTAGCTAATGTCTCTGCACTCTGAATCGTCACTCCATTCAGGTCTAAGGTGACTTTCTCTCCTATGCTGATGGTTTCACCAAGGACGAGGGTACCGATACCGGGGGTCATGGTGATGGTATCGTCAGCTTTAGCTGCGTTCACTGCATCTTTCAAGCTCGCATAATTTTGGTCCTTTATATAGGCCACTGCCTGAACCTTTGCTACCTTGTAGACGGTCGTCGCAACTCCATCCACCGTTGTTTCTTCTGTGGACATCGTAGTTCCATCCGGAAGCCAGCTGCTGTCCGGCTCCGTGTAGAAGGTGCCGCCGGTGATCACTACGGTACCAGAATCCTGCTGCTCAGTAATGATGCTGCCGTCTTTATTCGTGTTTTTGAAGGTACCTCCCTCGATCTTCAATGTAGCCCAATTATAAAAAATTGCACTCCAGGAACCGATAAGCTCTGTTCCCTCTGCAATCTTCACGCTTCCGGTACGATTATCGATCGCATAGACACCGCCTGTTATTTTTCCGCCGTTGATCGTGAGCGAGGGAGAGGGGCTCTCATTCGCATATAAATTGCTGATAGCAGCCAATTGTTCTGAGTGCTGCGTGCTTTCAGCGCTTACGCTGGTACTGTTCAGTGTCATCTTACCATAATTAACAATGGTATCTGCAGAACTGCTTTTCGAACTTATCTCTGCATTTTGACTCACCAGTGTGCCGCTATTTTTAATGGCGTTACTGGAAGCCGATCTCACCTTGGTGCCATAAAGATTTAAGGTACCGCCTGCTGCGATTGTAATTGTATCAACAGCGGGGGTAGTAGTTTCTCCCGTTACCTCGCCGCCCTGCAGGGTCACGATCACGCCGTCCGGAATGGTGATATTCTCTGCAAAGCTTCCGCTGAGCGTAATGACTCCGCTTTTCGCACCGTCCGTGTAACCATTGATCGCATTAATCGCTGCGCTGATATTATCATAAGGAGTCTCGCCTATCTTTACGGAAGAACTCTCCTGGGCACCTGTATCCCCGCCGTTCTGAGTATCTCCGGTATTCGCCCCGGTATTGTCTCCGGTATTATCTCCGCTTTCTTCTCCGGAAGCTCCACCTGTTCCGTTACCATTCTCGGAGCCTGCGCTTTTCGCTGACTTCTGATCGTCGTTCTGGGAGTCTACACTATTACCTTGCTCCCCTCCATTTCCGGAATTTGACAGTTTTGTGTCCTCTTCGCCGCTGCCGGTCTGTCCGCCTGTAGACTGTCCGTCTGTAGACTGTCCGTCTGTCGGATTCTCGCCCGTTGTCTGCACGTTCTCCGGCTCCGCCGCCAGGGTCACCATGGGGCTCGGCACGGCCAGACAGAAGGCCAGAAACAGTGCCATTACCTTTGTCTTTTTCATCTTATTTTCCCTCTCATGTGATAGAGCTTCAGGGACAAGAGCTTTCCTGTCCCTGAAATGTACCTTTGGTTCCTTTTTATTCTTCCAGTCCGAAGGCGTCATGCACCGCATTGACAGCCCGCTCTGCGTCCTTCTCGTGGATGAGGACGGTGATGCGGATCTCGGAGGTGGAGATCATGTTGATATTAATATTCTCGTTAAAGAGAGCCTCGAACATCTTCGCAGCGACGCCCGGATTCGACATCATGCCGGCGCCTACGATGGAGACCTTGACTACTTCCTTGTTGCAGGAAATGCTCTTTCCGCCGATGCGGGCCATATTCTCCTCGATGATGCGGACGGCCTCGTCTGCCTCATCCCGGGATACGGTGAAGGAGATATCCTTGCTGTTCTCCCGTCCGATGGACTGCAGGATCACGTCTACGTTGATGCCCTCTTTTGCCAGCATATTGAAGAGACGGAAGGCCATTCCCGGCTCATCCTTCAGGCCGATGACGGAGATTCTGGCTGTATTCTTGTCCAGAGCCACGCCACTGATTAACATTCTTTCCACACTTGTTTCCTCCTTCACGATAGTTCCTTCATGATCATTTAAGCTGGAGCGTACCACCAGCTGTACTCCGTATTTCTTCGCCATCTCGACCGAGCGGTTGTGCAGGACGCCGGCACCTAAGGTAGCCAGATCCAGCATCTCGTCGTAGGTGATCTCGTCGAGCTTTCTCGCCTTCGGCACGATCCGCGGGTCTGCGGTGTAGACACCGTCTACGTCCGTATAGATCTCGCAGGCATCCGCATGGAGGGCTGCCGCCAGCGCTACAGCCGTGGTATCGGAGCCGCCGCGTCCCAGCGTCGTATAGTTATCATACTTGTTCACGCCCTGGAAGCCGGTGACGATGACGATCCGGCGATGCTCCAGCTCATGCATGATGCGGTCGGTATCGATGCGCTTCAGACGCGCATTGCCGTGAACCCGGGTGGTATGCATGGCTACCTGAAAGGCATTCAGGGAGACGGCCGGGATATCCATGGTATCGAAGGCCATCGCCATCAGTGCGACGGAGATCTGCTCGCCTGTGGTGAGCAGCATATCCAGCTCCCGCTTCGGGGGCTCCGGATTGATCTCCTTTGCCTTCGCTATGAGCTCATCTGTGGTCTTGCCC
>CAVKIR010000282.1:0-2621 GCA_963656395.1 Prevotella sp. CAG:279 | reverse complement strand
TCGGTACACTCCATCTCGGTGATGCCGAATTTCTCCTGAATCTGCTTGCCGATCTTCGTCTTCAGATCGTGGAAGGCAGGCAGGCAATGTGTGAAGATGGCCTGAGATCCCGCATTGTCCATGACCTTCTTGTTGACCTGATAGGGCATCAGCTCGCGGATACGGCTCTCCCATACCTCATCGGGCTCGCCCATGGATACCCATACATCGGTATAAATGACGTCTGCGCCCTTGGTGCCGCTCATCACATCCTCCGTCAGGGTAATGGTCGCACCGGTCTCCTTCGCTACTCCCTCACAGTAAGCTACCAGCTCTGCATTCGGGAAATAAGCCTTCGGCGCGCAGGCCGTAAAGTGCATGCCCATCTTCGCGCAGGCGATCATCAGGGAATTACCCATGTTGTAGCGGGCATCGCCCATGTATACCAGCTTCACGCCCTTCAGATGCCCCAGGTGCTCCTTGACGGTCAGCAGGGTCGCCAGCATCTGGGTAGGATGATATTCGTTGGTCAGGCCGTTCCATACCGGTACATCGGAATACTTCGCCAGCTCCTCCACGATCTCCTGGCCGAAGCCGCGGTACTCGATGCCGTCAAACATCCGGCTTAAGACTCTCGCGGTATCTGCGATGCTCTCCTTCTTGCCAATCTGGGATCCGGACGGATCCAGGTAGGTGGTTCCCATGCCCATATCGTGAGCCGCCACCTCGAAGGCGCAGCGGGTACGGGTGCTGGTCTTCTCGAAAATCAATGCTACATTTTTGCCGCGCATGTCGCGCTCTACGATACCGGCTTTTTTCCGTGCCTTCAGGCTCGCCGCCAGCTCTACCAGATATTCGATCTCCTTCGTTGTGAAATCCTTTAATGTCAGGAAATCGCGTCCTTTTAAATCCATTTCTTTTATCCTCCTGCTTCTCTCTCATAATTGAAGGAGGCTGCTGGCAGAAAACCGCTCTGCCGCAGCCCTTATCTTTCGTAAAAACTATTTTTCCTTTGCCACCTCTGCGACTGCCTTTACCATGCCGGCCAGTCCCTGAATATCGGACGGAATGATAATCTTGGTCGCCTGTCCGTCTGCTGCCTTGGCAAAGGCCTCCAGGCTCTTCAGCTGCAGCACTGCGCTGTCGGCAGAAGCCTCTTTCAGCATTCTCAGTCCGTCTGCATTTGCCTGCTGAACCTTCAGGATCGCCTGTGCCTCACCTTCTGCCTCGCGAATCGTCGCTTCCTTCTTCGCCTCGGCGCGAAGGATAGCCGCCTGCTTCTCAGCCTCTGCATCCAGAATCGCCGATTCCTTCTGACCCTCTGCTACCAGGATGGTGGACTTCTTCTCACCTTCCGCACGGAGGATGGCCTCACGACGCTCCCGCTCTGCCTTCATCTGCTTCTCCATGGCGTCCTGAATCGCAGCCGGCGGGATGATATTCTTCAGCTCCACGCGATTCACCTTGATGCCCCACGGGTCTGTAGCGATGTCCAGAGACGCCCGCATCTTGGTATTGATAACCTCGCGGGAGGTCAGGGTCTGATCAAGCTCCAGATCTCCGATAATATTTCGAAGGGTGGTCGCCGTCAGGTTCTCGATGGCCATAATCGGATTCTCCACGCCGTAAGCGAACAGCTTCGGGTCGGTAATCTGGAAGAATACGACGGTATCGATCCGCATGGTTACATTATCCTTGGTAATCACAGGCTGCGGAGCGAAGTCCACGACCTGCTCCTTTAAGGTCACACGCTTTGCCACACGATCTATAAACGGTGCCTTGAAATGAATTCCCACGCCCCAGGTTCCCATATATGCGCCCAACCGCTCGACAACCAGCGCCTGTGCCTGGGGAACGATCTTAATGCAGGAAGCAAGAATCAGCAGAATAAATACAACCAATATCAATACCAAAACAGTTCCTATAAAATTCGGCATACTCAGCCCTCCTTCTTTTCTCTAACGATCAGCTTCACGCCTTCCACGGCAAGGATTTCCACGTGGGCATCCTTTGGGATCACATCGGAATCCTTCTCGGCCCGAGCGGTCCAGGTCAGACCGTTCACAAAGGCTTCACCCCGCCCTTCCAGATTCCGGATCTCCGCCGTAACCACTGCTGTCTTTCCAATCAGACCGTCCACATTGGTCTTCTCCTGCTTCTGGCTGTTAAAAAACCGGAGCGCCCAGGGTCTGGTTCCGAATAACAGAAGCAGAGATACCACACAGAATACAGTCCACTGAATCCCGGGTGAGACATCCAGCATCGCGAGAATAAATGCTGCGAGTGCGCCTCCCGCGAACCAAATCGTGGTCAGACCCAGCGTAATGATCTCAATCACAACCAGTACAATCAGTAATATCAGCCAGTACATGGCATCCATCGCTTCGCACTCCCCTTTCCGCTGCGATTTGCAAGACCCCGTATGTTCTTGCCGACAGGGCTTACTTATTGCTTATCATACTATAATTTCCCCTTTTATACAAGGGAAAGATTATTACTGGAACGAGGTACGAGTGAACAGTAGCAAAGGGGCCGCCGCGTATCCGCGACGACCCCTGCCCTTATTTTAATAAAATACATGATTTCCGATGACGATGGAATCCTCTCCCGCTCCCTGACTTGCATTCTTGAAGTGGGTGTAG
>CAVKIR010000281.1:0-2642 GCA_963656395.1 Prevotella sp. CAG:279 | reverse complement strand
CGTCCGAACTTTCTGAGTTATGAACATATCGAAAATCTCTAAATGCAGATATTCTTAGTTACTCTGATGCTGGCTGGCGTTTGTACAGTAACTCTTATTGCGTTTATAAGCCTCGCTGAGATGAATAGTGCTTGCAAAAGCTCGCAGTAGAGGGTAAAGTAGAGTTGGACTGTTTTGTTTAAGAGGGGGATATGAAGATTATGAAAATAAAAAGGTTATGGCGCCTGTGCCTTCTTGTGACAGGAATCCTAAGCCTGGGACTTGTGGGCTGCGGCTTGGAGGAGAAGGCTGCAAATACGGAGGACGACGTTCTGACCGTCTATCTGTGGGATACAGACCTGATCAAGGAGCTGACACCCTATCTTCACGAGAAGCTTCCGGATAAAGAGATCGAATTCATCGCAGGCAACAATGATACGGATCTCTACAGCTATCTGCAGGAGCATGGAGAGCTGCCGGATGTCATCACGGTGCGCCGATTCTCCGGCACGGATGCGAAGGATCTGGAGCCCTATCTGATGGATTTTTCTTCCTATGATGTCGTATCCGAATTTTCTTCTTATTCCCTGCAATATTATAAAAACAGCGATGGGTCGATCCAGTGGCTTCCCATCTGCGGCATCCCGCAGACCATCATCGCGAATAAAACCCTGTTTGATGAATATGGACTGGAGCTGCCGGATACCTACGAGGAGTATACAGAGGTCTGCCGGGCCTTCGCAGAACAGGGCATCAAGCCCTATGCCCTTGATCTGGCGGAGGACTGGTCGAGCCATGAGATGGTGCAGGCCGGCGGCATCGGGGAGTTGACCAGCCTGGACGGAATCTCCTGGAGAAATGAGGCGGAAAACGCAAAGGAAGAGATCTCCTTCGACGATGCGCTCTGGAAAAAGATCTTCACAGAGACCTCCACGCTTCTGAAGGATTCCTATTTCACAGAGGAAGATCTGTCTTATGGAACCGATGAAGCGATGGAGCTCTTTACCGAGGGAAAGGCAGCGATGTTTCACGGCTCTCCGGTCAATATGAAGCAGTGTCAGGAAGCGATGGATGCTGAGCTGGTGCGCCTGCCTTATTTCTCCCAGAGCTCAAAGGAAAGCTTTATCTATATGACACCCTCCTTACATGTCGCATTTCAAAAGGAGCTGGAGGATCACCCGGAGAAGCTTGAGACAGCGATGGAGGTGCTGGAGTGCATGCTTTCAGAGGAGGGGCAGAGGCTGATCGCGAACGGAAGCAGTGTGATCTCCTTCAATCCGGCCGTTCCATCCATCGTGGACGATATGGCGGGGCTGGAGTCCGAGATCGAGAATCATAACTATTACATCCGCTATTCTGCACAGAATTCCTTTTCCGCCAGCGTAGCGGCGGTACGCGGCCTTCTGACAGAGACCATGGATGTCGAACAGGCCTATGAAGCATTCAAAAGCGTCATGAACAGTAAGGCGGAAGCGGCTGAGCCGGTCGTTACCTTTGAGAATGACTATTCCATCTCTCTGAATGAAAAGGGTGGTAGAGATGCGGCCTCTGCGATTCTGGGAACCGTGCGGGAAGAGACGGGAGCCGATCTGGCTCTGGCACCCTATTACCATTTTACATCGTCGATTTACGAGGGAGGATGCACGGAGAATCGCCTGAATCTGATGCTGGCGAATAAGCCTCATACGGCTTCCCTGTATCTGGAGAAGCTGACCGGTGCAGAGATCACAGAGCTGGTAGGGCGGTATCTCACGACGACCGACAGCGATTTCCGGCCTGCCTGCAGGTATGAGCTTCCGATCGCAGCGGGAATGAAGCTGGTCGTAGAGGGCGACGAAGAGGGGTTCCATCTGGAGGAGATCCGGGTAGACGAAGAGAAGCTGGAGGATGCGAAGGAATATTCCATTCTTCTTACCGAGGGCGTGATCGGGGTTCTGGGAAAAATGGAGCCTGAGAGGGAGCAAAATCTCCTGGAGGGAACAAGCCTTTCGAACGAATGGGTCAATGCGATGAAAAGCGGGCAGCAGCCTGCAGAACCGGAAGATTATATAGAGATCCGGTAGGATGGGACGGACAACATGAAAAAAAGAAAATGGATCATAGGAATTCTTCTGGTATGTATCTTACTAAGCATCATCGCTACGACGCGGGTATTCCTTTCTAAGATGGACCGCTCCATAGAGGAGAACGGAAAAATCAGCATGGAAGCCGTGGTAGAGCAGATCCAGCAGACCTATGAGCTGCAGGTAGAGAGCTTCTACAGCCGCCTGCGGGTGATTGACAAGTATGTGGATCAGGGAGATACAGACTTTCTGGAGGATGAGAATATCCGAAGGTTCCTCGAGAGCTGGCAGGAGGAGACGGGAGCCAAAATGTTCTTTATCCGGGAGAATGGTGCGGCCATGACGGTCGGGAAGGAAGAGCAAAGGCTCGAGATCTCCGGCTCCCTTCTTCTGGATCTGAAGGAAAAGCAGAATATCGCAAAGCTGATCTCCTATAACGACGGTACACAGCGCACGACCGGTTTTCTTATGGCGATTCCCTGTTCGGACTATCAGATAGACGGGGAGACCTATACTGCCATCGGAGCCATAGTCCCCAGGGCAAATATGGATTCTATCCTGAAGCTCTATGCCTATAGCGGAAAGGCCTATCTCTTCATG
>CAVKIR010000280.1:0-2655 GCA_963656395.1 Prevotella sp. CAG:279 | reverse complement strand
ATGTACAGCGGACACCCAAGCGTGCCCGCCGATTTTCAGTGGAACAGACTCTCCGTCACCTCGAAGAGCTCCTTCTCCTCCTCCAGCTTTTCCTCATTTCCAATGACGCAGATATGGTTCTGGGAAAGCATGGCCTTCAGGTAGGGAGCCAATGCGCGGATCTCTGTGATACCGCAGGAAAGCACCTCATCTCTCCCTTTCTGTACCTGCTCTTCGGTGGCACCGGTCATCCAGGCACTTAAGGAGCGCCGTCCCTTCGCTCTCGCGTTCATCGGCGTATCCATGGAGCTGATGGTTCCGATGATATACTTCGTCATATCCCGCTCGGATACATCGAAGTGCTCGGTATAGTCCACACTCTTCTCAAAGATCTCGTTGGTCTTTCGAAGGTTCGGGTCACGGTAGGAGACCAGATAGCCGTTGCCGCTGCGTGTGTAATTGTTCATGCAGCCGTATGCACCGCCCTTTACGCGCACATTGTTCCAGAGGTAATCGTAGCTCATGATGGTTCGAAGCACCCTTAAGGCTCCGGTATAGGGAAGGCCTGCTGCAAGAAAGCTTCCGGCCCGGGCCACGTACTGAATCTGTGACGAGGTCTTTAAGCCCTCATTCTTATGCTCCGGGGAGAGCGTCCACGCCTTCTGCACCGCACCGGTATTCGGATACAGCACCTTTACCAGCTTCTCGACCTCCGCACCCAATCCTGCCAGGCTCTTCGTCTCGCCGGTATAGCTGACCAGCAGATTTTCCGGGCAGAACAGCATACGGGTAAGGTCAGAAAGCCTGTCTGCTGCCATTTCCCATTTCTCTTCGAAGCTCGCGTCCAGATCCTCGATGAAATGATAGAAGTCCACGCCCTCTGTCCGGTCGGCAAAGGCCGAGCTGGAGGAGAAGTAGGACATGGCACGCAGAGCTGCCATGGAGTGACCGGCGGTCTGGAAGGCCATCTGCTGCCGGGATTTGGTCTCCGCCACGATTTCCTTCAGGCGCTTCTTATCATGGAGCTTCGAGGTCAGCAGCATCTCCTGTATCATGGCAAAGGCCACCGGTGCCTCCTCATAGAGAGCCTTCGTTCTGACTTCGAAGACTGCCTCATAAGCTCCGGGCTTCTTCACGCTGTCATAGCTTCCCACGCCGCAGGAGATGCCGCCGGTATGCAGGTTCAGCTCGTTGGAGAACTCCCCGTAGGTGTAGTGCTCCGTATCCACCTGACCCAGCACGGTCTTCAAAAGTCCCAGATAGGGAATCAGCTCCTCCGGAATGCTGCCTGCCCGAAATACCAGATCGACATAGGCAATACCATTGGTAAAGATCTCGTGATACAGCACATCGGTATCTCCGACTTTACGGAGCTCATTCTGGAAGGGCTGCGCCTTTTTCTCGATATCCTTCCGATTCAAAAGCGGAATCTTCGCCAGATCCTCCTGGGGCGACGGCTCACTCTGGTATTCCTTCAGATGCTTTGTAAATGCCGCGATCTGCTGCTTTTCTTCCGCACTCAAGGAATTCTTATAGGCCTCCAGCTTCTTCTTCAGCTTCTCATCCTGCTTCGCCGTCAGTCCCTTCTTCGGGCGAACCAGCACCAGAGTCCCGTGGGGATTCTCCAGAAGATAGGTCTTTATCAGGCCTTCAAAATAGCCCTGATCCGCCTGTTCCTTTAAGAAGGCGAAATTCTCCAGAGCCTCAAGATGTAAAAAGGCGCTGTCATCCTTGTAAAGCCAGCTGTCAAAGGCCTGCAGGCCATACATCAGTCCTGCCGGGTAGTTGCCGAAATCGGCCTCGCGGTAACGGAATTCAAAATAATTGATGCCGGCGCGCAGAGCCTTCTCATCCAGTCCATCCTCTGCCAGCTTCTTTAAGGTGCTCTCAATTACTTCCACAAATGCAGCTTTCTGCGATTCATTCGCGTTTTTCGCGATAATTGAGAAAATAGGCTGCTTGACGCCATTGTCATAGGAGCTCATGATGTCCTGACCGATGCCGGCATCCAGAAGTGCCTGCTTTAAGGGAGCGCCCGTAGCGGACAGCAGCACGTATTCCAGCACCTGCATGGCCAGGTAGAGCTTCGCATCCAGAGTATCGCCCACGGATTTATTGTAGGAGAGGTAGGTATGATCCTCCTCGCTCTCCTCCGCGGAAATAGAATACTCCTTCACGATCTCGCGCATCTGCTCAAAAGGAGCCTGGTAGCGCACCTCGGAGTCGATCTCCAGATAATCGTAGCGGCTCAGGTACTTTTCATCCAGCCACTGCAGCTTCTCCGCCATATCGCAATTTCCGTACAGATAGATATAGCTGTTGGAGGGATGATAATAGCGGCTGTGGAAATCCAAAAACTGCTGTCTCGTCAGCTCCGGGATGTACTCCGGGTCGCCGCCGGATTCATTGGCATAGGTGGTGTCCGGATAGAGGGAATTCAGGATCTCCCGCTCCAGCACACCCTCCGGCGAGGAAAATGCGCCCTTCATCTCGTTATAGACCACACCGTTCAGGGTCAGGTCGCCGTCCTCGCTCTCCATCTCATAATGCCAGCCCTCCTGGCGGAAGATCTCTTCCTTCTGATAGATATTCGGATAAAATACCGCATCCATGTAGACATGGATCAGGTTCTGAAAGTCCTTGTCATTGCAGCTGGCAATGGGGTAGACGGTCTTG
>CAVKIR010000279.1:0-2656 GCA_963656395.1 Prevotella sp. CAG:279 | reverse complement strand
GAAGGAGTGATGCGCATAGAGAATCCCTGCGGATTCAACCTGAGCCAGGAACATTCCATTTGTACGGAGCCGTCCGAACTTTCTGAGTTATGAACATATCGAAAATCTCTAAATGCAGATATTCTTAGTTACTCTGATGCTGGCTGGCGTTTGTACAGTAACTTATACCTTATCTGTTTTTGCTGTACAACTGGATTTTCTAAAAAACAGGATGCAGCTCAAAGAGCCACATCCCGTTTTTTAATTACACATCTGATAAAAAAATCTTTCCTTCTTTTTCTTCATCACGCCCCAGAACCCATTCGCACACACCCACCCAAGGCCAGTGGCCAGGGCGACGGCGTTCAGGCCCATGTGGCGGAACAAAAGCCAGGACAGGATGACGCGCAGTGTGATGTGGCCGGTGGCTCCGATAAAGGGAATATGAATTTTACCGACTCCGTCGAAATAGCCGACGAAGGTATTGCCGGTGAAGCAGAAGACGTAGAACAGGGAGACAAAGCGCAGATAGTGGGCTGCCTCTTCGAAGGCAATGCCGTCGGAAGCGCCCATCATCAGGGCGATGGCCTGCGGAGCAAAAGCGATCATCAGTACTGCCGATACAGCGCCAAGTCCCACCAGCCACCTCAGGCTGCAACGATAGGTCTGCTCCACCCGCTCCTTCCGGCCCGCGCCGTAGTTCTGGGCGGTCAGAATCGATGTGGCTGTGGAACCGCTGGTCCCGAAGGAATTGGCGAAGCCCTCGATGCGGGTGGCAGCTGTATAGGCCGCGATCACCTCTGTTCCGCCGGTGTTGACCACACCCTGAACGAACATTTTGCCAAGGTAGAGGCTGCACTGGTGCATAGCGCTGACCAGCCCGAATTTGAATGTATGCCGTAGGCGGACACTATCCATGTGACAGTCCTCCCGGTGCAGCAGCATTTCCGGATGCGTACTGCGCAGATAAAGGAAGCAGAGCAGCGCGGAAAATAATTGGGTCAGGGCTGTCGCCATGGCGGCTCCCTCGATACCCCTGCCGCACTTGGCCACCAAAATCAGATCCAGAACCAGATTCATGCCCACGGCAGCGGCCAGCACATAGAGCGCCGCTTTGGTATCGCCTGCGGCGCGCAGAAGGGAGGCCAGCAGGTTATAGAGAAAGGCTGCCGGAAGGCTTAAGAAAATCCACCGCAGATACAGCGCCACATAGCCCTGCAGCTCCGTCGGTGTCTGCAGGACCGTCAGGATGACTCCCATCCCCGCCATTCCCAGAAGCATCAGGAAAAGCGTAGAACCAAGTCCCAGGAAAAGGGCGGAGGCATGCTGTCGCCGCACCTCCCGCATATCCTTCTGCCCGTAAGCCTGGGCAAACAGCACTGAAAATCCGGTACAGCAGCCCACCAGCGCAAACAGATAAAGATTCATCACCGTTCCGGCAATTCCGATGGCCGCGAACTCTTCTTTTCCGGCAAATCGCCCCACCACGAAAGCATCGATGGTATTATAAAATTCCTGCAAAATATTTCCGAAGACCAGTGGTACGGCCAGGCTCACTAAATGTCCCGACAGGCTGCCCTCGGTGAAATCACGTTCTTTTTTCATGCTATTCCCTCGATTTTCTCTGTATTGACAACAGCGTAACACGGCCTTATCATTGAGAAAAGCGAATATACCTCAATATATACTTGCGTATAACGCAACGATATTTCCACAAGCAGAAAGCAAAGGATCAGGAGGTTTTATGGATACAGAACGTCTCTCCATCTTATTGACCGCCATAGAAAAAGGCAGCCTTGCGGCTGCCGCAGAACACCTGAATTATACCGTCTCCGGCATCAGCCGGAGCATCGCCTCCCTGGAACAGGAGCTGGGCTTTTGCCTGCTGCACCGCAGCAGGCAGGGCGTCACGCCCACGGCCGAGTGTCAGAGCCTGCTGCCCTCTATCCGGGAGCTTCTCTTTGCAGATCAGAAGCTTATCCAGACTGCCGCACAGATCCGGGGCCTGGAGACCGGAACCATCGTCATCGGCAGCTCCTACAGCTGTTACTACCAGTCCCTGACCCGCATCACCGCCGCCTTCCGCACCTTGCACCCGGGCATCCAGTTTCATTTTGTGTCCGGTTCCAGCACTGCTCTGTTTCAGAAGCTTTCGGAGCATCAGCTGGATTTTGCCCTGGCCAGCCGCCGGGAGGGTGACTACGCCTGGCTCCCCCTCTGCGACGACCCGCATCTGGCCATCCTCCCCGCCGACCATCTGCTGGCCGACGCCGAGGCCGTTTCCATAAAGGCCTTCGCCACCGAGCCCTTCATCGCCACCTACCCGGACGTGGAGACAGATTACTCCCTCCATTTTAAAAAATACCATGTTCGACCGAACATCCAGTATACGACCACCGACCTCTCCGCCACCTACGCCATGGTGGCCGCCGGTCTGGGCCTTGCCATCAACAATCAGATCAGCGCCCAGTGGGACTATCCGAACGTGGTTCACCTTCCCCTGAACCCGCCCCAGCTCATCCCCATCGGCATCGCCTGCCACCGGGAGCTGCCGCCCGCGGCGCAGACCTTTTATCAGTTTCTGCAGGAGAATCACTATTTTTTAGATTCCCATTCTTTCTAAATAATGGTTCGGGTGTCAAAACACCCGAACTTTTGGTTACACGAATTGTTCCGT
>CAVKIR010000278.1:0-2666 GCA_963656395.1 Prevotella sp. CAG:279 | reverse complement strand
GCGCCACATTATCCAGGTTTACCACATTTTTCTGGTATTCCCTTCTGGCTTCCTCCTTTTGCTCCATCTCATCCAGATATTTCCTGGCTTCCTCTGCGCGCTGATTGTCCTTCTCGTTCCGCTCCTCCAGATTCGGCCGCTGAATATTTTCCGAAACCTGAAATACATCCCAATCATCTGACAGATCCGAAAACTTTTGCTGTTCCTGCTGCCTTTGCTGTTCCTGCTGCTCCTGCTGCTGTTGCTTCACCTTATCGCTTCTCAGATCTTCCATTACTTCAAAATCATTAAAACAGCACATCTTTTTCTGCCCCTTTCTTATTCAGCTGCCGCGTAGACCGCCGGTGTATAAGAACCGCAGCATATGGCTGCATTTTCCGTTTTCCCCGCGATCAGACGTGAATAGATATTTCTCGCATATTCGTTGGATAAGATCATTTCTATACGGGTATCCCCCGGGTATTGCTCACCCAAGTCCGCAATTGCCTTCGCCAGCAGCGGAACTACTCTTATGATGGCTTCCTTTTTTACCCTGCAGTATTCCAGCCGGAGAACATCCTCCACCTGGCGAAATAAAAGGATTCCGATCACCTGGATACCGTCCAGGATGACGTAGCTTGCCGGCTGTACACCCTCATAGGCATCGATATGTACCCCCAGCGTCGTCTGCATCCATTGATCACAGATCTTGCCTTCCTTTGGTGTCAATTCGCTCAGTTTTTTATATCTTCCAATCTTTTTATCGTATCTCAGCTTCTCCAGACGCGCCTGTCCCGTCTGCACATCCGTCACGCCGACGGACACGTCGATGGTCTCCATCGCGAATCCGCAATGTATCAGGAAGGGAAGCAGCATAACCAGCTCTTCTTCACCGACATAGCTGATATTCAGCTTTTTGATTCCCTTCTTCCGCATTCGGGCTGCCAGTGATTCCATCAGCTCGCTTCCGAGTCCCAGTCGCCGATACTCCGGGATGATATAGATGCTTTGCAGCTCCCATGACAGCTCATTTTCTTCCCAGCATATGGCACCGGCCACCTCATCCATAAAAAGGATCCCGGCTGCATGCTGCCTGCTTTTTCCCAGCATCTGATCGACAAACAGCTCCTCCGGCACGACACCGGCCCATTCCGGCAATTTTTTCTCATCTAATGCTACGATTTTCATATTCTCTACACCCCGGCTCTTTCTTGCCTCACCATTTATTTACATCGTATCACGGACAAGGCCTACTTACAATTCAATTTTTCTTTAGAAATCCTTTTGTCAAATCTGCTGTTTACCTTGCTAAAGTGCACAATAAAATTTTCAGTTTTTTATCGTGTTTTGATAAGTATCTTTGTATAATTTTCCTCTTTAACTTTAAACTGTCAGTGTTATAATAATCACCGTAAAAAGAAACAGAACCACTTAACAAAACCTGTTTTTATATAAATCGGAAGGCTGCTAAGCGATTCAGATTTTGGAGGAAAAGATAAATGAATACTTTAAAAGCTGAAAAAAGAGACCTGTTGACAAAGGCTAAGAAGCTCAGACGTGAGGGTTACGTGACCGGCAATCTCTACGGTCGGGAACTGGAGGAATCCATTCCGCTCAAGCTCACGAAGAAGGATGCGGAGCGAATCTTAAAGACAGAAGGAAAAGGAAGCCAGGTTATGCTGGAGGTCGATGGCCAGACCTACGACGCACTGATCAAGGAAATCGATTATGATTCCATGAAGGGTCAGCTTCTGGAGATTGATTTCCAGGCACTGGTAAGCACCGAGAAGGTTCATTCCGTCGCAGAAGTTATCCTGCTTGGTCTGGAATACGTACAGGCCGGCGTGGTACAGCAGATGCTGCAGGAAATCACCTACAAGGCTCTGCCTGCCGATCTGGTCGATAAGATCAAAGTGGATGTCAGCCACATGAAGGTCGGCGAGACACTGCGGGTAAAGGATCTGGATATCGCCAAGAATCCTGCCATCGACCTGCATACCTCCCCAGATGCAACCGTAGCGACCGTACTGGAGGTTCATGCCGCACCGGCTGAGGAGGACGCTGACAGCGAGAACGAATAGGGTCACGTGGACATGCCGCATACCGAACAGAAAAGTCCGGTATGCGGCTTATTTACTGGGCATTCCTTTTCTTTTCGTTCTTTATACCATTTTTTCTCTTTTTTATCCTTTTTCATACATTTGTTTCGTTTTATTTGTGAAAACTTCATTAAAAAATACAGTTTTCTATTGGAATCTAAAGTCTTTTTTGTTATAATAGCGTGGTCAAGCTTTACCATTATATAAAGGAGGAGAAGCAATGAAGAACACCGGAGTGGTCAGAAGACTGGATGAACTCGGACGTATCACGCTTCCTATGGAATTACGTAAAGTATTCGGAATTGAAGAACGCGATTCTCTCGAGATCTATGTTGAAGATGACAAAATTATTTTAAAGAAGTATGCACCGACGGATATTTTCACTGGAGACCGAGACGATCTTATTGAATTCCATGGCAAAATGGTCTCCAAAAAATCGATTGAAGAATTGGCGAAAAAAGCCAATTTGATTTAAATATTTTTCGGCACATAAAAACCGGAAGCCCAGCAATGGGTCCCCGGTTTTTTCTTTGTACGTAACTGTTCAGTACCTGACCAGTTACGTATGCAAAATCCATGAGAATCGGC
>CAVKIR010000277.1:0-2671 GCA_963656395.1 Prevotella sp. CAG:279 | reverse complement strand
TCTGGGATTCATCGCCGGATTCGGCTGAAAACCTTTATCTTTGGTACTGCCCGACAGGCAGTGGAAGTGTTTCTGTATAAAACAAGGTCTGTGCTATCGCCTTTAGACTACGATAGCACAGGCCGCTTTTAAATGCAATGTATTCCCCTCACTCAATATGCTCCAGCGCGAATTCTGCCCAACTGTACTGCTTCATATATTCGCCCCGGTAGCTGCTGATGGCGGCCGGGTCGCCGGCCAGGTAGCGGTAGTAGTCGCAGTCGAGACGCGACACATCCACCGAGAAATGATTCCGTGATGTCAGGAAGACGTCCTCTGCGCCGCAGGAGCGAAGAGCCTTTCGGATATCGGAGATGAGATTGCGCAGGTAGTGGCGGTTTCGCTCGATTTCGGTGGAATCCTCCCACAGAACTGCGCAAAGCTCGCCGGTATTCGCCCCGGCGCCTCTCAGATCCACCAGATAGGCGAAGATCTCCTTCGCCTTCGCCCGCGCAAAGGGTACCGGACGATTGCCTGCGAATACCTCGAAGTTTCCGAAGCACTGGATCCGAAGCTTCTTTGGCTCCTCCTCCGGCAGCCCTGTCCTATCTTCGCTTTCGATTCTCACGATCTCCGCATCCGGCCGAATCGCCCGGATCGCATCTGCCATCTCCTCGACTGCCTTGGGATCCGCATCCTCTATCCAGATCTTCATTTCCGCTCTCCCATATAGTTGGAAATTATTTCCATCTTTAATCCACCATGGTCACCGCACGGAACAGCTCCCATTCATCCAGAATATCCTCCAGAAGGAGCCGAATTCCGTCCTCGTCCAGAGCTTCTCCCTGTTCTCTTCGCGTCAGCTTAAGATACAGGCGTCCCTCATGCGGGTAGACCATGCCCTGAAGATTCTTACGATTATAATTCACGCAGCGAAGCCCTGCCTCTTTCTCGTCCTCATAGATGGCATCCAGGGGAACACTGGCCTCCAGGACAAAATCTCCCTGATTCACATTCAGCAGATGATAGCGCAGGTAGGCGACGATCTCCTCACCGTTCGCATCCAGCCACAGCTGCAGGGCCGGCTCCTTTTCCAGCGAAATCAGCATGCATTCCTGCTGCAGCTCATCCAGCCGCTTTTCCAGCTCCATCAGACGCTGCAGGAGAATGGCCGTCTCCTCCGAGAGTCCGTCCTCCGGATTTTCCGGAAGAAGCATCTCCTGCACCTCACGAATGGCAAAGGCCTGATCCTGATCCCAGACTGCATGGCAGAGACTGGCCTTCCCCGTATGGAGATCCTTGCGAAGCAGAAGCTTTTTGCAGGCCGGATAACGCATCAGATCGCCGTCCAGCGGCACATAGAAGCTGTCTGCATCGGGAATCTCCCGGCGAATCTCCGGGATAAAATGATTCATCAGGGCCAGAAGCAAGGCCTCCATGCCTTTCTCGGCTCCGCACTCCTCTACGATGATGCAGCCCTTGTATACAGACAGGAAGAGATAGGCCAGCACCTTGTGATTATGCACATAAATACCGGAGAGTCTCGGAAAGGCTTCTCCGTATGCTCCGAGTCCCTCACGGTTCGGATGCGTGCGTTCCATCAGCTTCAGAAGTGCCTTTCGCTCGGAACCCACTGCCCCCAGAGCCGGTCGAATCCGGCCTTTCTCTACGGCATTCGTTACCTTCTCATTTTCTGCGAAGACCGCGCAGCGCTCCATATCCTCCAGGGAGATCTGATAGAAGCCCTCCGACTCCTCCAGCACAAAATGCTGGCCGGTGAGCAGCTGCTCCCAGTCCTCCACCTGCTCTTCGGCAACCATCTGGTGGCAGGTGACGCTTAGAAGTGCGTGCTCCTTGAGATACTGACGAAGTCTCCGGAACAGCACCTGAAAGCCCTTTTTCTCCGTGGCGCTGACATACAGAAGCTCTGCTTCCTCCTCGAAGATATGGATGGCCAGACAGCCGCAGACGGTCTCTCCGATCAAATCCTTTTTTTTCAGAAGAAAGGCGTCTGCGTCTCCCTCGGAGACAGCCCGCCGGATCCACTGGGGACACTGCCCCTCCAGAATCTCCGTATGCCCGCTATAGGCCTGTAAAAGCTCGTACCTCATCTTATCTATCTCCATTCACAGCGATTTGTGTAACTTACAAACTTCCTGTCCGAAACAGCACATCCATGACGCTTCCGGCATCTCTAAGCTCCAGAAGAAAGACTCCGTGGGTCGCTGTCTCATAGGCTCCGCCCTTTTTCATGGCGCTGTTCTCCAGAGGCACGCGCTTCAGCCTTCCCTCTTCATCTACCTGATAAAGAGGAATGCTGCTTCCGTGGGGATTGAACATCTGCAGGAACTTCTTCACCTGATTGCCCACCCGGATCTCCTGGGTTCCCAGGATCGCATAGGCATGCTCACCAAAGATACCGCCTCGGCTGTCCTCTCCCATCGTTCCACGGATCGTCAGATTGTCAGATTGGAAATTCCGGGTTCCTATGCTGCAGGTGCCGCCGTTTCGAAGGATGGACTGGATCGTTCCATACAGCTGTTCCTCCTTGGCTGTATAACCCGTCGGTATGGTCTCCTTCTCCAGTCTGCGCTTATACTCACCGCCGATTCCCAGGAAGATTCGCTGCATCTCTGCCGCATTCCGATGTGCCTTTTCCCAGAGAATCGGCATAGCCTCATACATTTCCTCC
>CAVKIR010000276.1:0-2674 GCA_963656395.1 Prevotella sp. CAG:279 | reverse complement strand
CCCTTGATACCCTTGCCGCCGCGGTTCTGGCTCTTGAAGTTGTCGGTGGTCATGCGCTTGATGTAGCCGAGGTTCGTCATGGTAATCACCACGTCCTCCTCGGGAATCAGGTCTTCCATGGACAGGTCGAATTCATCAAAGCCGATGCTGGTTCGACGGTCGTCGCCGTATTTATCCGCGATGACGGTGATCTCCTCTTTGATGACACCCAGAAGCTTCTTCTCATCTGCCAGGATTCCCTTCAGATAATCGATCTGCTCCATCAATGCCTTATACTCAGCTTCCAGTTTTTCCCTTTCCAGACCGGTCAGTGTACGCAGACGCATGTCTACGATAGCCTGAGCCTGTACATCGTCCAATCCGAAGCGTTCCATCAGCTTCTGCTTCGCTTCGGGCGTAGACTGGGATCCACGGATGATTTTGATGACCTCGTCTATATTATCCAGGGCGATGAGCAGTCCCTTTAAGATATGGGCGCGCTCCTCGGCCTTATTCAGATCGTACCTGGTACGGCGGGTAACCACGTCCTCCTGGTGAAGCAGGTAATACTTCAGCATATCCAGAAGATTCAGAATCTTCGGCTCATTTCCTACCAGAGCCAGCATGATCACGCCGTAGGTATCCTGCAGCTGGGTGTGCTTATACAGCTGATTCAGGATCACGTTGGCATTCGCGTCCTTACGAAGCTCGATGTTGATCCGCATACCCTCACGGCTGGACTCGTCGCCGATATAGGTGATGCCGTCGATGCGTTTTTCCTTGACCAGCTCGGCGATCTTCTCGATGAGCCGTGCTTTATTTACCATATAGGGAAGCTCGGTCACCACGATACGGCTCTTGCCATTGCTCATGGTCTCGATATTCGTCACGGCCCGCACGCGGATCTTGCCGCGTCCTGTCCGGTAGGCTTCCTCGATACCCCGGGTGCCCAGGATCTCCGCGCCGGTGGGAAAATCCGGTCCCTTGACGATCTTCAGGATCTCCTCCATCGTGGTGTCGCGATCCTCTTCGATGCGATTATCGATGAGCTTTACGACAGCCTGAATTACCTCGCGCAGATTGTGAGGCGGGATATTCGTGGCCATGCCGACTGCGATACCCGTGGTGCCGTTCACCAGCAGGTTCGGAAAACGGGAAGGCAGCACGGAGGGCTCCTTCTCGGTCTCATCGAAGTTCGGTGTAAAATCCACGGTATTTTTATTGATGTCCGCCAGCATTTCCATGGAAATCTTGCTTAAGCGAGCCTCGGTATATCGCATGGCCGCCGCTCCATCGCCGTCCACGGAACCGAAGTTGCCGTGACCGTCTACCAACGGATAACGGGTGGACCACTCCTGCGCCATATTGACCAGGGCTCCGTAGATGGAGCTGTCTCCGTGGGGATGATATTTACCCATGGTATCGCCGACGATACGCGCACACTTTCTGTGGGGCTTATCCGGTCCGTTATTCAGCTCGATCATAGAATAGAGCACACGCCGCTGCACCGGCTTTAAGCCGTCCCGAACATCCGGAAGGGCTCTGGCTGCGATAACACTCATGGCATAATCGATATAACAATCTTCCATGGTCTTTTTCAAGTCCACGTCGTGGACTTTGTCAAAGATATTGTCTTCCATTTTCTATTCTCCCTTGTTAGGTTACGTACGTTCAGCCATGGCTGAACCGTTAAATGTCGAGGTTTTTCACGAATTTCGCGTTTGTTTCGATAAATTCACGCCGGGGCTCGACCTTATCGCCCATCAATGTATTGAAGGTCAGATCGATCTCTGCGGAATCCGCATCCTCCATTGTCACACGGCGTAGGATTCGCTTCTCCGGATCCATGGTGGTCTCCCAGAGCTGCTCAGCATCCATTTCGCCCAGACCTTTATAACGCTGGATCTTATTGTTCTGATCACGGCCGACCTCGTTCAGAATCTCAGCCAGCTGCTCATCGCTGTAGGCATACCATACCTTCTTATTCTTCTCCAGCTTGTAAAGAGGCGGCTGCGCCAGATAGACATAGCCCTCTTTGATCAGATCCGGCATAAATCTGTAAATAAATGTAAGAAGCAGGGTGCTGATATGCGCACCGTCCACATCGGCATCGGTCATCAGAATAATCTTGTGATAACGAAGCTTTGTAATGTCAAAATCATCATGAATACCGGTACCAAAGGCCGTAATCATAGCCTTGATCTCGGCATTGGCATAGATCTTATCCAGACGGGCCTTCTCTACATTCAGGATCTTGCCGCGCAGCGGCAGAATCGCCTGGGTCGCACGGGAGCGGGCCGTCTTCGCAGATCCGCCTGCGGAGTCTCCCTCTACGATGTAGATCTCGCAGTTCTCCGGATTCTTATCGGAGCAATCCGCCAGCTTTCCGGGCAGAGCCATGCCGTCCAGAGCCGTCTTTCTCCGGGTCAGGTCTCTGGCCTTTCTTGCTGCCTCTCTGGCCCGCTGGGCCAGGATGGATTTTTCCAGAATTACCTTGGCTACGGTCGGATTCTGTTCCAGGAAAATCATCAGCTGCTCGGAAACTACATTGTCCACTGCTCCTCTGGCTTCGCTGTTGCCCAGCTTCTGCTTTGTCTGTCCCTCGAACTGAGGTTCGCCGATCTTGATGCTGATGATGGCTGTCAGACCCTCCCGGATATCATCGCCGTTCAGGCTGGGCTCACTGTCCTTTAAG
>CAVKIR010000275.1:0-2679 GCA_963656395.1 Prevotella sp. CAG:279 | reverse complement strand
AAAAGCAGAAGCACCAGTGCCACCAGAAAAATGCTGTAATTATTCTTCACCAGAGTTGAAATTCCAATCAAAATTCCGGAAAGTATCGCATAGCGCCATTTTCCAGTCTCCAGGAAAAGTAGAAGTGTATAAAAGGCAGCAAGTGCGAGGAACAGCCCCTGCATGATACCGTAAACAAAGGTGCTGTATAAGATGATCTGGATGCAGCCCATAGATGCCAAAAGCACCAGACGATCCGCATTTTGATCGTGATAAAGCCGATCGGTGATCCGGTAAAGCAGATAGACTACGCCCCCGTTGGCCAGAGCTGTCATGCACGTAAAGGCCTTACAATGCTCTCCACCGGTCAGCCGGTACAGAGCCTCCAGGATCGCCGTCACCCCCAGCTGATTCGGGTAGATCTGCATGTATTTTCCATGCTCAAAGAAGAGATAATTGTTCTGAGTCAGCAGGTAGGCTACCCAGGATACTGCCTTCTGATCGGCATCCGGATAGGTGTGGCTCACCCGGATCCAGAGAAGGCTCATCCCGCTCACAAACAACACGGCCACCGCCGCCAGCATCTTTGTCGGAATTTTCTCAAATATCTGTTTTTTATATAAGATATACAGAATTCCCGCAACAGCCGCCAAAAAAAGAAGATTCAGCGGTATAAAGTCCCACCGGTATTCCGGGTGCTCACTGTAGGAGGATATCTGGGTGAAGTAGGCGGTGCTGACAAGGCTGGCCACCGTCAAAAAGGCGAAGAACAGGATGGACAACCATAGAACCACGCCATCTGCTATCTGTAGTAATTTATTTTGCATAACATCTCCGATCAAAAAAATACATTGCATTCGTGTCACCCGGATTAGGTACACGAATGCAATGTAATTATAGTATAAAGCTTTTCATTTGTCACCCTATTATTCCTGCGATGCTTCGGTATCGATAAGGTAATATTCTCTGCAGCGCAGCCCGAACAGAAATTCCGATACATTGAAGCGCCGGATTCCGCTGTGAGCCTCCGCCTGAAACTTATTTTCGTAAAAATATGGTCTCGTCCGGTAGAGCTCGGCCTTTCCTTCTTTCGCAGCCCGCAGGATCGGATCGGATGCGTCTGTGGAGAGCTCATAAAGAGAGTCCGTCTGACCGTGGGCGATATTGTAGGAGGCGATCCAGGCATCCATGTGACTGAAGGACAACATAAGATACAGCACAGTCACCACCGCCACACTGTAGCGAAACAAAGGAAAATGATTCTGATAGATACTCCGGATCACACCTCCAAACAGAACTGCTAAAACCAGCAGTGCAAAGAGCACCAGTATCCGCAGCTCGGTCAGCTGATAGGCCTGTATGTAGAGAATCATGCGGCAGGCGGAAGAGGCAATCATGATATAGGTGCAGACGGAAATAAGAGTCAGCACGATTTTCAATACCTTATTTTCCCGGAAGAAGGACAGCGTCACCAGCACCAGCACCAGATTCAGAGCGCTCACGAACAGCAGCTGGAAGAAGCCCTGTCTGGCAAAGCCCGCGTAGGAATATTCCGCCGGCAGATTAAAACCGCCGATGAACAGATAGGAGATCTGCACCAGGCAGAACAGCAGATACACGATACCGATGACGGCCAGCGTCGTGATCGCGAGAATCGGCTCCTGGGTACGCAGATCTTTTTCTTCGGCCTGTGTCTTTCGTTTCTTTACAGCGCTGTAGAGGCCGAAGAAGAGCATCAGTCCCCAAAGGAACTTGATTGCGATGCGGCTGAATTTTGCCGGTATCATGATATTACCCAGAATATCATCCAGAAAAAAGTTCAGAACGCTGCCCAGCATTCGGTCAAAGACTGCATCGGCGGAAAGCAGAAGCGGCAGGATCAGACAGAGCAGAGCCAGGCCCAACAGAATACCCAGGATCACGTAAATCCCTTTTCCGTTCCTCTTGTCACCGTTTTCCTTCTTTTTCTGCCGCTCCTTTAAGCTTCTGAAGATCTCCGGATAAACTGCAAAGAGATGCGCCATAGTTGCGACTGCCAGATTCCAAAGACTTCCCAGATAACGAAATACGGTCCAGTTCTGATCCTCATAGGCATCATGCAGGAGAATGACACCGTAGAGAAACCAGATCAGCAACTTATTGAACCATATAATCCATATATTACCGGTCAGAAAGGTAGAGATTCCCAGGAGCAGAATGGCCAGCATATAGAGCCTCGAATCTTTTTTGATCGTTCGCCCGGCCCGCTTCATCAAAAAGTGGTAGCTCCAAAGCATACCGGCCAGGAATACCGGATAGAGGATACCGGAAACATTGTCATAAAGGCAGAAGACATAGAAGACAGAAAAGGCAGCCAGCAGCTTCAAATGACTGAATTGACTTAATTTTTCCGAAAATTTCATGCTAGACCCCCTCCTCTCCTACTTCCGCCCCTTCACCCTCCGGGACGTATTCGATCAGATCGCCCGGCTGGCAGTCGAGCACCTTACAGATAGAGTTTAAGGTCGAAAATCTTACCGCCTTTGCCTTGTTATTTTTTAAAATGGACAGATTGGCCATGGTCACATCCACCTCCCGGGAAAGCTCCGTGAGTCCGATTTTTCGTCGGGTCATCATGACGTCCAGATTGATACGAATTGCCATTTACCTTCCTCCTATATTGTCAGGTCATTTTCCAGCTTGTAGGTCACAGCCTGATCG